>CALEZK010000203.1 GCA_937928585.1 uncultured bacterium
GCTTGAAGCCCATCCATTCCCGCGAATTTACGCTGAGCATCTATTTTGGGCGCAACATGGCCCGCCGATACGACAAGCTTTGCGGATTCATATTTAAGTTGTTTCAGTCGCCCTTTATGCGGGCGCGGTTCGTTCACGACCCCGAAGACGGCTGGCAACTGGCAAGCCTGCGCACGATTTCCGCCAACGAAATACCGGAAGATCATCATGAATTCGTGGTGGAAGTCACGCAGGAGTTCTTCGAGAATACGCGCGTGTCGGCCCCCTGGCGATCGTCGGCCCGCTACGATATCGCGATACTGCACGATCCGGCGGAATCGGATCCTCCGTCAAACGAGCGTGCGCTTGAGAAGTTCATAAAAGCGGCCAAAAAGCTCGACATGGACGCGGAACTGGTCGAGAAAGATGACTACGGCAGCCTGCCGCAGTACGACGGCTTGTTCATACGCGAGACCACGAGCGTGGATCACCACACGTACCGGTGGGCGCGTCGCGCGATGGCAGAGGGTATGGTTGTCATTGACGACCCGGACTCCATAGTGAAATGCGGAAACAAGGTTTATCTTGCGGAGTTAATGGATCTACATCGCGTTCGCACGCCAAAGACGCTGATCGTGCACAAGGGCAATCAGGAAGAAGTGCTGAATACGATCGGATTGCCTTGCATTCTCAAGCAACCGGATAGTTCCTTCTCCCGCGGCGTGCACAAGGCAATGACTGAAGAAGAGCTGCACCAGATTCTGGAAGATTTGCTTGATGAATCCGATCTGGTCATCGCGCAGGAGTTTTTGCCGACCGACTACGATTGGCGCATCGGCGTTTTGGATGGCAAGCTGTACGCCTGCCGCTACTACATGGCAGAAAAACACTGGCAGATTCAGCGCAAAGACCACAGCGGCAAAACCCACTACGGAAAGGTGGACACCATACCGGTAGATGACGCCCCCGATCACGTGCTGACCACGGCGTTGCGGGCCTGCAAACTGATTGGCGATGGGTTTTATGGCGTGGATTTGAAAGAGAGCGGACGCCGCACCTACGTGATTGAAGTAAACGACAACCCCAGTATCGAGGCGGGATTTGAAGACCGTATCCTGAAGGACGATCTGTATCTGCGCGTAATGGAAGTCTTCCTCAAGAGAATCGAAGCCCGCAAGGAAGCCCGCGACTAGCCATGTCCAATCCCCGTAATTTTCATTTATTTGAACGGTTCGGCATTGAACTTGAATATATGATCGTTGATGCGGAGACGCTCGACGTAATGCCGGTGACCGATGAAGTGCTGAAGTCGGTCACGGGTGAATACGTGAACGAGTTCGAACGCGGGCCGGTGACTTGGTCCAATGAGCTTGTCCTGCACGTTATCGAGTTGAAGTCCACGCAGCCGCTGCAATCGCTTGACGGTGCGCATGTCGCCTATCAGGAGAATGTGCGCGCGCTCAATGCGCTGCTCGCGGGTCGCGGCGCCTGTCTGATGCCGACCGCGATGCACCCGTGGATGGATCCGTTTACCAACACGCGTCTGTGGCCGCATGGCAACAATGAAATCTACGATGCGTTCAACGCGATATTCGATTGTCGCGGCCATGGGTGGTCAAACCTGCAAAGCGTACATTTGAACCTGCCGTTTGCGAATGACGAAGAATTCGCGCGGTTGCACGCCGCCATCCGGATCCTGATGCCGATCATGCCCGCGCTTGCCGCGAGTTCGCCGATAATGGAGTTGAAGACGACCGGGATTCTCGACAATCGGATGGAAGTTTATCGAACCAACAGCAGCCGCATTCCCCTGGTTACCGGTCTGGTAATTCCCGAGCCGGTGTTCAGCGCGGAGGATTACCAACGCTCCATTCTGCAACGACTCTATCATGAGATCGCGCCGCATGATCCCGAAGGCATTCTTCAGGAAGAGTGGTTGAACGCGCGCGGCGCGATTGCGCGGTTTGAGCGCAACACCATTGAAGTGCGCGTGTTGGACGTGCAGGAGTGCCCTGCCGCGGACCTTGCCATCGTTAGCGCGATCACGGCCGCGCTCCGCGCTTTGTCCTCGGGTCATTGGATTTCGCTGGCTGAGCAGCAAAAATGGGCAACGGAATCGCTGCACGAGATTCTGCTGGACGTCGTTCATTTCGGTGAGAAGGCTGTCATAAGGGACGAAGCATATCTTCGAGTTTTCGGTGCTTCCCCAGGGGCGACCGCAGGCGAAGTATGGCGGCTCATAGCAGCGGAGATCGTGACGGAAATGAATCGCGCGCCGGACGAAGTCCAGCGCGCGTTCGATACGATTCTTACCGAGGGCACCCTTTCCACTCGCATACTGAACGCGCTGGATGGGAAACTCGATAGACCCAGCGTCAAGCGTGTCTACGAGGGATTGTGCAACTGCCTGGCCGAAGGGCTATTGTTTTATATTCAGGATTAAGCCTTCACCAGTTTCCGATAGCGGCTGCGGCGGTTCTCGAAGAGCTTCGAGCCCAATTCCTTCATGCGCCACTCCTCGTACTCTTTGAAGTTGCCGGTAAACCAGCGAACGTTTCCATTGCCTTCGAATGCAAGCAGATGGGTGCAGATGCGATCCAGGAAAAAGCGATCGTGACTGGTCACCAGCACGCAGCCGCGGAAGTTCTGGATGGCTTCCTCCAGCAACCGCAAGGTATTGACGTCGAGGTCGTTGGTCGGTTCGTCCAGCAGGAGGACGTTGCCACCTTCTTTCAGCAACTTTGCAAGATGGCAGCGATTTCGTTCGCCTCCGGAAAGTTCTGCGACTGTTTTCTGCTGATCCGTGCCGCGAAAGCCGAATCGAGACAGGTATTGGCGAATAGGAACCTTTTGCTTGCCGATGGTGATGTCAGTCGCGCCGCCGCTCACCTCGTCCAGCAGACTCTTGCCGCCTTCGAACGATGAGCGCTCTTGATCCACATAGGAAAGACTGACGGTTGAGCCGATATGAACTTCTCCCGAGTCGGGTGTCTCCTTGCCCACGAGCATTCGCATCAACGTTGTCTTTCCCGTTCCGTTCGGGCCAACGATACCCACTACGGCGGCCTTCGGAACAATGAAGCTCACATCTTTGAACAGCACGTTGTCGCCATACTGCTTTGACACGTTCTTGAACTCGATGACGTCATCGCCGAGCTCTGGTCCGGGAGCGATGGTGATCACCGCGCTGTCCTGCTTGCTGGCCGCGGCCTCCCGCGCAACAAGCTGCTCGTACTGCGCGATGCGCGCTCGGCTCAACTCCTGGCGGTCCTTGTTGCTCATGCGAATCCATGCGAGTTCGTGCTCGAGCGCGCGCCCCCGCGTGGAGTCCTTTCGGTCTTCTCCGGAAAGCTTTTGCAGTTTTTGTTCCAGCCAGGTCGAGTAGTTGCCTTCCCAGGGTATGCCGTGACCACCTTCCAGTTCGAGGATCCATTTCGTGACATTGTCGAGAAAGTAGCGGTCGTGGGTCACAATGATGACCGTCCCTGGATAATCGTGCAGTTGATGTTCCAGCCAGTCCACGGTTTCCGCGTCGAGATGGTTGGTCGGCTCATCGAGCAGAAGGAGGTCTGGCTTGTCCAGCAATGCTTTGCACAACGCGACACGCCGGCGCTCGCCGCCGCTGAGCGTGCTGATAACCCGATCATCATCCGGAAGGCACAATGCTTCACTGGCATGCGCCATGTGCGTGTCGAGGTTCCATGCGTCCGCGGCGTCCAACTTATCCTGCAGGACCCCCATGCGATCGATCGCCGCCTGCATTTCGTCGTCCGTCATTTCCTCGCCCATCTTCGTCGTGAGCGCTTCGTACTCGCGCAAGAGCGCCGTGGTCGTCGCGAATGCCGACTCAAGCACATGCCGAACGGTTTGCTCCTCGTCAAAGACCGGTTCCTGCGGCACTATGCCCGCCCTGAAACCTTTCGTGATGCCCGCCTTGCCAACGAATTCGTCGTCCCACCCCGCCATGATCTTCAGGACGGTAGACTTTCCCGAACCGTTCTCGCCCACGATGCCAATTTTTGCGCCGGGATAAAAACTAAGATAGATGTCCTTCAGAACGTGCTTTTGGCCGTAATGCTTGTTCAGGCCCAGCATCGTGTAAATGAATTGCTCCGCCATAAACTCCCAAAATTTCCTTTCTAATGCAGTTGCGTGACTTCGGGTCCAACGAGTTCAAAATAGATCACCAGTGAATGCCGCGCATCAGCGCCGCAAACACCATGGCTTCAGCGGAGGGCGTTTCGTCCTTCGGTTCCGTCTGCTCATTCGAGCGGGCCGAATCGGGGAAGAGCTTGTAGGCGGTGTTGAGTATCACATCGGATACACCCGGCAGCAGCGTTGTCATTACCTGCGCGAAGATGCCGAGTCGCGTGGCGATTCGCTTGGGTTTGTAAATGATCGCCTGGCACAACATGTCCGCTGCTTCCCCCTCGGTAAGGGCCGGCATGTGTTCATACATGCGCGTGGGATCGATCATCGGCGTGCGAACCAGCGGCATGTTAATCGTGGTGAACTTGACGTTTTTGTCTAGAAACTCGGGCTGCACGCAACGGGCAAATGCATCAAGTGCTGCTTTCGACGCGACGTAGCCGGAGAATCGCGGAGAATTTGCAAGCACGCCCATCGACGAGACGTTGATGATATGCCCTGAATTGCGCTCCGACATATGGGGCAGCACGCCCATAATCAGTCGAATCGCCGAAAAATAATTTAGCTGCATCAGGCGCTCAAAGTCGTGGAACCGGTCATAAGACTGCTTGATTGAACGGCGTATTGATTTGCCCGCGTTGTTGATGAGGATGTCGATCTGGCCGTGCTCCTTCATGATTGTCTCGAGCACTTCATCGCAATGCTTCATGACGGAAATGTCCGCCGGATAGGCATGCGCTTTTCCACCCGCAGCTTTTATCTCGGCTTTGACTTCGTCCAGCATTTCGCTTCGCCGGGCGACGAGGCAGGTTATTGCGCCCGCGGCGCCAACTTTGATGGCCGTTGCGCGGCCAATGCCCGACGACGCACCCGTAATCACCACAACCTTGTCGCGCACCGTTCCGGCCAGCGTACGATCGCGGTGCACATCGGGATCGAGGTTGCGTTCCCAGAAATCCCAGATTACCGGCGCGTATGTGTCCAGTCGCGGACAGGAAATCCCCGATCCTTCAAGGGCGCGTTGCGTGTCGCGGCAATCGAACCGCGTTGGATAGTTGATGTATTGAAGGGTTTCTCGCGGCACGTTCAGGTCACGCAGGATCGAATCGATCAGGCGTTTTACCGGAGGTACCTGCAAGACCATTTCGCGCACGTTCTTGGGAATGATGTCCAGCATGCGCGCGTCGATTCTCATCGCGAACTGCGGCGCGCGCGCGGCCTTCGCGAATATGTTCAAGGCTTCGCCGGAGCGAAAGGGCTGCGGATCCGTGAGGTGAAAGGTACGTCCGTTCAAGCCGGACTTGTGCGCGAGATAGTCCATCGCCGAAACGACGTAATCCACCGGAACAATATTGATTCGGCCCCCTTCGATTCCCACCATGGGAATCCAGGAGGGCAGTGTCGTGCGCACCCGCTGGATGAATTTGAACAGATAGTAAGGCCCATCGACCTTGTGAATCTCGCCGGTCCTGGAATGGCCAACGACAATGCCGGGGCGATAGATGCGATAAGGTATCCGGCATTCGGTCCGCACGATGGCTTCGGCGATGCGTTTAGATTTGAAGTAGGGTTGGTCGAAGTCTTCCGCTTCTTCAAACATGTCCTCCTGCCAGTATCCCTGAAAAAGACCCGCCACGGCGACGCTGCTGGTGTGGTGAAAACATTTTGCCTTGATCGTGTCGGCAAGGAGAATCGCGCCCCGCGTGCCTTCCGCGTTTACGCGCATCTGATGGGCTTCGTCGTCGCTGAGCATGTCATAGTGCGCCGCGACATGAAAGAAATGGCGAACTTTCCCCTTCAGCTTTTCCATCACATCCTTGCGAACGCCGCAGTAGGGCTTTGTGAGGTCACCGTGGACGGCGACAAGGCGCTCCGCTTTCAAGCCGAGTTTTTTGCGCAGTTCATCCAGCTTGTGTTCGGAATCGGGACGAACCAGGGCGTACATCGTGCCCTTGCGCTTCGAAAGCTGTTCTACGAGGTTTCCTCCAATGAAACCCGTCGCGCCCGTAACGAAATAACTCATGAAACACCCCTTCCCGGTCCCTCGTCGAATAGCGAATAGTGCTGGAGGCAGCATGCAGCCGCCGATAGTTTACTTTTTGGATGGGGTCGCGGCAAAACGAAGGTTTTTTCCCCGTATCCCGCCGGGCGACTCCGGCAAGCGCGCGCAAATTTGTAGTGGGCAAGATGCGGGCTACGAAAAGATGTCAGAAACGAACTCGACGATTCCCCATGCGACTTCGCCCGCGGAATCGGCCCCGTTGGCGACCGAATCAAGGATGACACCGCCCCCGCCGTCGCCGGGCGCCGCCACTTTTCTGGGCACCGAACTCGCAAATTCGAGGGTGGCATCGGTGCCATGAACGACGACATCTAGCGCAAGGTCGCTGGTCGATTGTTTACCTTTGGGTTCCGTCGGCGGTGTTTTGCAGCGCATAGTTTGGACAATGGCAAGAATCTCTGGCGCATCGAGCCAGACGCCGCGCTCAACCGGACAAACATCGACTTCAATGCCCTCAATGTCGCATCGGTCCATCGCTTGGCCGGCATACCAAGGCGATGTCCTGCTTTTGCCGATTCCCGGTTTGCGTGGGGCTCTTTCAAATACGTCGTGCATGCCACAATCCGCGGCATCGCGGTGTACATGCGATTCAATCGTATCGCCGTCGATGGCGGCACCGTGATTGCGGGGACAAAAGTGGAGCGTGGTGTGCCCGCTGGTCCGCGGGGAGAGCGGCTCGCTGCACACCGGGCACAGTGGCGTCGCATTGCGCATCGCCTCCATCCACGAGCCCGGCGTTTGTCGAATCTCCATACCGTGCCTCCTATGGTCAAAAAGTAAACCCCGCCGCTTTTCTAGCATAGCACGGATTGGGATATCGCTGCGGTCGAGGTTTTCGGGTCGCGCGCGCACTGCGATTGCATGTAGACTTGGGGTTGCTGAATCACGCAACGTAATTGGGGCGCAAATTCTATGCTTCAAAGAGCCATAGTCTCTTTAGTCTGCTTACTCTTCGCCGCGGATGCCCGCGCCGAGTCTGTAAATGATTTTCAAAGTGTGAATGGTCAGTCGCCCTTCGTGTTCCTGGGCGAGGTCTTTCGCGGCACAGGCAATCCGGATGATTTCGATGTAAGTGTGGAGAACGGTTTTTACGTTCACGATGCGGCTTCGGATTCACATTATGTTTTCTTCACCGGACGCAACGTCGCGCAGCAGCCTATTTGGTATCTCGCCGGTTATGCGAAGGCGGATCATGCCTATGGTCCCTATAAGACGGTGCGGCGGTTTGCCGAGTTGGAAGTAGACGGGGTAAAAAGCCTTTCGAACGTGTGTGTCGCGAAGAGCGGTGACACCTGGCATCTCTTTCATGATTCCGTGCTCGGATATGTCGGCGTCACCCCGGCGGTGATTCGGTACGCGCAGACGAAGGATTTGGAAGCGCAATGGACACCGAGCGGGATCGCGCTGGATGTAAATACGAAGGGCCACTTTGACGATAACTACCTTATCGACACCCGCGTGGTGTGGGACGGCGCGCAGTGGCGGCACTACTACACTTCGCCGCGCAACGTTTTCGATACCACGCGCGCGCAAGGGTGCGCGGTGTCGCCCACGCTTTCGAATTGGCGTCGCGTTTCCAACGAACCGATTCTGGACAGCGATATCGAGGGGCTTGCCATTTTTCCATACGGCGGCAGGTGGGTATTGATGGGGTGTGGGCCATCGTATACGCCGGGGCCGGTGCCGTTCCGCACGAAGATATACGAGAGCAAAGACGGGCTTACCGACTGGCGATTGATGAGCACCGGCGAGATGTTTGATTGTCCGGACTTGTGGCCCGGCACTTTCAATTTCAACCGCGATGAGAATGGCTTGCCATTCATCATCGTGTCTCAGACCGGCCGAGACAAGCTCGATCCGCAGCCGATGTATCTTGCATTGTTGGCAACGGTGCCGGAGAAAGGCGCTGAGCTACTAACGGCAAAGGCTTCCTTTCACTCCAAGTCGGACACGATGGCGGACGCCGCCGAAGTGCTGCATTCGTTTGCAGACGGAAAGATTCGGTATTGGGTGCGTCTGCGCGAAGTGCGCGCAGGCGGCGCGGCCTGGTCCTATTTGCGGCGGCCCGCGCTTCAGGACAAGCGCGGCGGATTCCGAGGGCTCGGGTTTGCGATCGACACAACAGGTATTCGCATCGCGACCGACGAAAAGACCCTGGCCGAGGCGCCGATTGCTACGCCGCTCGACGAGTGGATTGGCTGTGAAATTGAATGCGCCGGCGACACGTTCGTTTTTCGGCGTTATGACGGGCGCTTTCAACGGATACTCGCCGAAATTAAAGCAACAGATTCGCAATTTGCATCCGGCTCCGTATCTATCGGGACTATCAACGCGGACGCAGCGTTTGCGCGGGTGGAGGTGTGGAAATGAACCGGCGTGCCTTTATGCAAACAGCCGCGATAGGGTTGGCATCGACGGCAGTCGCGGCGCCAGAGGCCAGGAAACGTCCCAACCTTGTGTTTGTGTTTGCGGACCAGTGGCGCGCGCAGGCCACTGGGTATGCCGGTGACGTAAATGTTCGGACGCCGCACCTCGATCGACTTGCGAGCGAAAGTATTAACTGCCGGAACGCGATATCCGGTTGGCCAGTCTGCTCACCGTATCGCGGAAGTCTTATTACAGGGCAGTATCCGCATACGCACGGGATCTTCTTGAATGACGTCCCATTAGGGAGTGACGCGGTATCGTTTGCGAATGCGTTGAAGCCTGAAGGATACGCAACAGGCTACATCGGGAAGTGGCACATCGACGGGCACGGCCGATCAAATTACATCCCCAAAGCGCGCCAGCAGGGGTTTGATTTCTGGCGCGTGCTTGAGTGCACGCACGACTATAACAAGAGCTTCTATTATGCGGACGACAACCCCGAAAAAAAACTGTGGGACGGCTATGACGCCATAGCGCAGACGCGTGAGGCGCAACGATACATCCGAGAGCAAGCGGGCAAAGGACCGTTCGCGCTTTTTCTCTCGTGGGGTCCGCCGCACGATCCATACGAGACCGCACCGCCGGAATACAAGGCGATGTATGATGCCGCGCGCATCTCGATACGCGACAATGTCCCCACGGAGCATGAAGCGTGGGCGCGGCGGGTCACCGCAGGATACTACGCGCATTGCTCGGTATTGGACACCTGCACCGGCGATCTCGTAAAGACCCTGGAGGAATCGGGAATCGCCGCCGACACGATTTTCGTGTTTACGTCCGACCACGGCGACATGCTCGGCTCACACGGCGAAACACACAAGCAACGCCCCTGGGACGAATCGATCCGCGTGCCGTTTCTGATCCGCTATCCGCGCGCGTTCGGCAACCGCGGACGCACCTGTGACATGATGCTGAATTCGGTCGATCTCATGCCGACCTTGCTGGGATTGTGCGGCGTGCCTATTCCCGCAACGGTAGAGGGACGCGATCGCTCGCGCGACTTCACCCAGTCAGGCACCAGCGATGACGATGCCGCCTTGCTGGCGTGTTATTCGCCCTTTGGGCAATGGACGCGCGCCAAGGGCGGGAGGGAGTTTCGCGGCGTGAGAACGCAGCGCTATACCTACACGCGATCGTTGAATGGTCCGTGGTTGCTCTACGACAACAAAACGGACCCGTATCAGTTGGCGAATTTATGCAATGTGCCGGGTTACGAAAAACTGCAAAGACATCTGGACGCGCTGCTGAATCGCAAACTGGACGAGGCGAACGACGCCTTCTTGCCGGGCGAAGAATATGTGAAACGCTTCGGTTATGCGACGGATCCAAGTGGAACGGTGTCTTACACGCCGTGATTAGAAATCGAACTGATCAATATTCTCTTTGCTGAAGACAATGGGATCACCGAGGATCACTTCATCGCCATTGAGGATCGTGCGTTCGCCGACTCGACCGGCAGTGAAGGTGGCAGCGCCCGGCGCGAGTTCGCCCTTTACCGATGCCACCGCGACATGCACCGCGAGGTAGCCCAGGTCGACCGGGTTCCACAGTACGAACTTTTTCACCGTGCCTTCGCTGATGTATTGCTTCATGTCGTTTGGCGTGGTGAGCCCCGTCAGGAATACTTTGTCAGCGACGCCCGCTTTGCGAAGCGCTTCCGACGCGCCCGGCAATGCGACGGAGGTGATGGCGAAGATGCCCTGCAAGTCCGGATAGGCTTTCAACGAATCCGCCGTGACCTGCGTTGCGAGTTCCGCAGACTCTTCCGAGATCTTCGGCGTTTCGCTCAAGTTTTTCATATTCGGATACTTGGTCTGGCGGTACTTTTCCATTTCCGCCATCCAGATATTTTGATTCGCCGCAGTCAGGGATCCCGTAACGATGATGTATTTCGCTTCAGGTCCCGCGCCTTCCGCCATGGCGTCCATCAACGATTGCGCGACGCTTGCCGCGGTGCATTGATTCACAAAAAAGTCGCGCGCCTGTTTCTGCGCGTCCGCGTCGCAAGCG
>CALEZK010000204.1 GCA_937928585.1 uncultured bacterium
GTACAAGACCATAGTCCACGCGGGCGCGCTCCACCTCCGTGAATACATCGTCTACTGTCGCAACCGGATGGTACGTAGCGTGCACGCCAAAAACCTTCATCGACGCGATATGGCTGAATGTATCGCGCGGACCGAGAAACGCCACATCAACCGGCTTCTCCAGCGCGCGAACCGCGCTAATAATCTCCCGGTAAATCGCCTTGACCGCGGGATCCGGCAGTGGACCCGGATTCATCTGCCGCACTTTGTCGTATATCGTCTTCTCGCGCTCGGGCACGTAGTACTGCTGGTCCCCCGATCGCTTGATTTCCGCAATGCCAATCGCGCATTCGGCGCGCGCGTTCAAACACTCGAGGATCTTCGCATCGAGCGCATCAATCTTGCCGCGCAGTTCTTCAAGCGTCACCGCTTCTTTTCTCCATCCAATACTTTAAGCGGCGTCATCGCGACCATGAAGTCGCGCGATCGCCCGCTCTCAAACCGTATCTTTGCACGCAGCTTCGCGCCGGAACCGGAAGTATACATGACCGTGCCTTTGCCGAATTGCGCGTGCCACACGCGCGTACCCAGCTTGATGCCACCTGATGATGTTACACGGTCCGCCGCGGGCTGCGCCTGGCGCCCTCCCAGGTTCGCTGTGCCAACGAGTTGCAACTGGTCCCGCGGCACCTCGCCCACAAACCGGGAAATCTGCCGATCCGCCGGGCCGCCGCCATACGTCATCCGGGACCGCGCCCCTCACAACGTCAAACTCTTTCTCGCGCGGGTCATTGCGACGTAGCACAGCCGCCGCTCTTCCTCGATTTCGTCCTCGGATTCGAGTGCGCTGGCATGGGGCAACAGGCCTTCTTCCAACCCTAACAAGTACACGTGATCGAACTCAAGACCCTTGGCGCTGTGACATGTCATCAACGTCACTGCGGGCATGCTCGGGTCCCATTGATCCACATCGGAAAGCAGCGACAACTCCTGCAAGAACGCAAGAAGCCCACCTCCGCCTTTCGCGTCGTATTGCGCGCATGCGGCCTGAAATTCGTCCACCATCTCCAGCCGCGTCCTATAATCCTTCTCGTCTGCCTGCTGCACGAACTCTCTGTATTTGGTACGCTCCAGCAGTGCATCGAGCACCGTTGCGACCGGCTCCGTTTTCGCCATCAGTGAAAGATCGTCTATCAGATGGACAAAATCCAGTATCGCGTGTCGCGCCCTCCCGGTAAGCGATTGGTCCAGATCGACCTCACGCATCACATCAAGCAGGGTCTGTTGCCGCTGTAACGCATACGCCTCCAAAGTGTCCTGGCTGGTCGCGCCGATTCCCCGCGCTGGCACGTTTAACACGCGCCGCAGTGAAACGTCGTCCGCCGGATTCACCAACAAGCGAAGATACGCAAGCACATCCTTGATCTCTTTGCGCCCGTAGAACCGCACGCCGCCAATCACAACGTACGCGAGACCTTTTCGCCGCAACGACTCTTCAACAAGCCGTACCTGGCCATTCGTGCGAAAAAGCACCGCGACCTGCCCGGGGCTAAGCTTCTTCTCGACGATGTCATCCGCGACGAAACGCGCCTCGGCCTCCGCATCTGCGGCATCATACAGCCGGAGCGGATCCCCGCCCGGATGCGACGACCAGAGCGTTTTTCCCAATCGCGACTTGTTCCGCGCCACCACGGCATTGGCAGCCTTTAATATCGGCTCCATGCTGCGGTAGTTCTGCTCAAGCCGAAACACGCGCGCATTTGGAAAGTCCTGTTCGAAATCGAGGATATTGCGTATCGTCGCCCCGCGCCACGAATAGATGCTCTGATCTTCGTCGCCAACCACGAAAATGTTCGCATGCACCGACGACAAATGCCGCGCAAGCAGATATTGCGCGCGGTTCGTGTCCTGATACTCGTCAATCATTACATATCGATATCGATCCGCGTACCGCTGCCGTACCTCCGGATGCTGTTCAAATAGGCGCGCAGTCAAGACAAGCAGATCGTCAAAATCCACGCCGCCTGCGCGTTCCAAGGCCGCATGATACTTTTGCCACAACAGCCGGTACGCGTTCTCCAACGGAATGGACTGCGGCCCAAGATCGGGCTCCGCTACATCCTGCTTCTGGCGGCTTACCCACGAGAGCGCGTCGCGCGGGGATATATTCGCGGCCTGGTTGCCCGCATCCTTGATAAGTTTTTTCATCAGCGACAACTGGTCGGCATCATCGAAAATGGTGAATGCCTTTGGCCGGCCCAACTTGTCGATCTCTCGCCGCAAGATATACAGCCCAAACGAGTGAAAAGTACCCAGCCAGCACCCAATCTTCTCCACGCCCAAGCGCGCTGCGACGCGGGTCCGCATTTCCTC
>CALEZK010000205.1 GCA_937928585.1 uncultured bacterium
GAAGTTTCCAAGCAGTACGGTATTCGGCGTGAGTTCCTGGCGGTGGTACCACTCGTAGTAACCGCGATCCTTGGTGGTATACAGCGCGTGGAATTCGCCGGCGCTGCGGAAGAACGGCGAGGACGGCGTTTCCATATAGTTATAGGAACCGTCAAACCCGAAGCCGATGCCTTCCTTGGTGGTCGGGAAAAGGCGATAGCCAAGGCGGAAATCGGGGGACACGGCGAACTGTTGTCCGACGTTCAGGTAGTAGCCCAACTCCGCTTTGCGACCGCTGTCAAAGTCGAAACCCGCGGTGGGCGTAGGCCCGCCCTGGTATGCCCAGCGCGGCCAATAGATCGGCGTCTTGGTATTGCCGATCTCGAGTTGCGCGCCTTTGCCGAGCATGCCGCCGCCGCCCTGCAGTTGAAGGTCGCGCACGCGAATGCGGTAGTACTCGTGATCGCAGTCGCAGGTGGTGAGCCAGAGGTCTTTCCCCTGCCCTTTGTCTTCGCCTTCGACCTGGAGCTCTTCTCCGCCGAATCGAATCTGCCCTGCCTGGCCTTCGAGGTCGTACATCACGCCGGACTGCGTTTGGAAGTCGTAGATGACATGTTGCGCGCGCAGGCGGCGCGTGGGCTCAATGATGTCGATGTTCTTTGCGTCGAGACTGCCGATGGACATGAGCTTGCGGGTCAGGTCGTCGTCGGAGTCGTCGAGACCGGTTAGTGGCGGCGGTGTGCGCAGCTTGGTGCTGCCGGGATAAATGATCGTGGTGATCTCGTCTGCAAATGCGGTGGACGGACCTTGCACAATTTCGACGTTGCCGCTTGCGAACAGTCGGCCGGATTTCGAATCGTACTCGATGTGATCCGCGGCGAACTCTACATCCGGCGCGCCAACAAGGCGGAAGCGGACGTTGCCATCGGCCACGAGAGACCCGTCCGGATTCTGAATCATTTCATCGGCGTTTACGTCCAGGAATTCGTCGGCACTCGTTGGCGGCGTGAATCCGCCTTCGGCCGTGAGCCCGCTGGAGATGCCCTCGGTGACCGTTTGGCCGAGCGTGGTTTCGTTTGCCGCGCCGCTGCCGAGCGGCGAGATGTCCGGGCGCGCGCTGGGCGGTGCCAAGGGGTCGCCGGTCATGTCGGGCTGCGGTACGATGCCGCCGGGACGGATACGGCTCTTGCGTTCCGGCCCCGGTTTGGATTGCGAAGTCTTGGGCCGCTTTACGGCGTTGGCTTTTTCTTCGGCTTGTTGCGCCGTATCTTCTTCGGATTTTTCTTCCGTTACTTCCGGCGTCGTGGGTTCGGCAACGGGCTCGGGCGATGGCGCGGGCTCGACTGCGGCAGCCGGCTCTGGCGATTGTTCCACTGGCTCGGCGATCATCGGCGTTTCGGTTTCGACTGGCGCTGGCGCGGCTTCTACCACTTCGGGTTGCGCGGGGGCTGCTTGCGCAACGACGATGGGTTCCGGCTGTGGCGCGGGCGCTTCCGGCGTCGGCGGTGCAATCGGCTCCGGTTCGACCACGGCTTCCGGCGTGGGAGCGGGTTCTTCGGCCGGTGGCGCTGCGGGTGTTTCCACTGCGACAGGCTCGGGCGCGGGCATGGGCTGTGTTGGCGCAGCGGTTGCCAAGGCCATCACGGGCAGCTCGTTGCAGATCGCCCAGGTCTTTGATTTTGGCGAGAGCACGGCAAAACCATTTGCGCCCGCGGCAATGCCGCGAACATCGCCGGTGGCGGGCACCGATGCCGCTGGATTCAAGGACTCATCGCACACTTCGACGGCGGTTACGCCGAGGACGAAGATGCGTCCGCCATTCGCGGCGATATCGCGCGCTGCGATTGCGCGCTCGGCGGTGATTCGGCCCGCGGCACCGTCCACCACGAGCACGCGCTGCTTCGTGAGCACTGCAAACCGATCACCTGAAAGCGCGGCGATCTTCGAAGGGCCATCGGCGAGCGGAATGGTGGACGTTGGCGTGTCTGACCCGCCTGCGTAGAGCAAGAGCGCGGCGGGCGCGCGCGTGGAAACGGCGAGCAGCGATTCCGATGCCGCAATGCCGCTGGGCACGCTGGCGACGCCGCCAATTGTAACGGGCGCGCTTGGATTGCCCGGATCGATCAGCGTGACGCTGTCGGAAAAACTATTCGCGACGGCGAACCCGCCACCGGGTAGCGCCGCAATTTCATCGGCGCCATCGCCGACACGCGCCTCGCCGATGAGACTGAAATCGCTGATGCGAATGAGCGACACGGTTTTGGCGGAGCGGTTCACGCAGGCGAGCGTCGATCCATCAGATGCGAGCGCGCTTGCGCCTTTTCCAACGGCGACCCTTGCGGTGATGGCGCCATCGGATGGATTAATTTTCCAGACTTCATTCAAATCGTAGGCGGAGACAAACAGCGCGCCGCTGCTGTCGAGCACGGCATCGCGCAGGACTGCGTCGGCGGCATGTTCGACGAGCGCGGATTGCGCGAAGGCGCTTCCCGCGAGTGCGATGCTTAGTGCGAATCTATAGAAGCTGCGTAACAACATTATCTTCCTGGTAAGACGACCCAAAACGGTGCGACCGGCTTGCCGGCTTTGCCGCGTTCGGCTTCTTCCGGTGTTGGTGTGTGCTGCACAAGCGACTGCTTACGCGGGGCCGCGGGCTGTGGCTCGGGCGCGGCCGGCTGCTGTGGTTGCGTTTGTTGCTGCGGCTGCGGCGGCGCTGGCGCGGGTTGCGCAGGCGCGGCAGGTTCGGGCGATGGCGCGGGGGCTGCCTGCGCTTCACCGGGTTTCGCGAGGTCTTCTTCCTGTACACGCGGCTGTTGCGCGAAGGCTACGAGTGTGCCGATCAGGAAGAACAGAATAGTTTTCTTCATACGACCTCCACCTTCACTGGCACCCGTTCGATAAACGCGAGCGTTGCTTCAAGCGATTGAACCGCTTCCGCGCCGCCCATCGTCTGCACGGTCAAGGCGCCGACTGCATTCGCGAGTTGCACGGAGCGCGCGAGTTCCCACCCCTGTGTATAACCGTAGACAAACGCGCCGCACGCGGCATCCCCCGCACCGGTGGTGTCCACTACTTCCACTTTATGCGCGGGAACGCGCAAACGCTCGACGGTGCTTTTCACGAACATACCGTCTTCGCCGAGTTTGATCACCGCGATGTCGGGTCCGCGATCAAGGTAGAAATCGGCGATGGCTTCGGGGTCGCGCTTGCCTGTGTACTTTCGCGCCTCTTCGAGGCTTGACATCACGACATCGAGATAAGGCAACGCCGCTTCGATCCTTGGAAACCAGACATCAACGCCATCGTAGCATGTATCGACGGACGTGGTCAGCCCCATATTTTTTGCGCGCTCGAGTATGCGGGCGATGGGCGGGCCATCAAGCCCCGGCGTGACGGCAGGGCCGCCCCAATGGACGTGTTTCGCGCCGCGAAATTTTTCCGTGTTGACGTCGCCCTCCCGCAGTGTGCGGGCGCAACCGGGATGATGGAGAAAAGTGCGTTCGCCGTCCTTGCCGACGAGTACGACTGTGGCGGGCGTGCCCTCGTCCGCCGAGCGGGCGAGGTGATCGGTGTTAACGCCGAACCGCTGCAAGGCACCGGCGCAGTAATCGCCGAATCCGTCGTTGCCAAGTTTACCCATGAATCCGACGGAACCGCCGAGCTTTGCTATGACGGCGGCGGCGACACCGGCAAGCCCGCCGAGATGGATTTCGAGGGTGGGGACGAGTTCGAGTTTACCTCGGGGAGGGAATGCTTCGACGGGACGTACCATGACATCGGCACATGCCAATCCCAGGCAAATCACATCAACGGCCATGAACCACCCCCGCGCGGGCCCTTTCGACGACCCGGCTCAATCATTCCAACCCACTGCAGTATAGAGACTTACCGCGATTTCAAAACCAGACGCAATAGAGTCTTGACAACGAGTATAGCACGATAGGCCCCCTACCGCAACGCATGCCGCAACATCAGCCCCAATATGTTGTAGGTAATGGACTGAATTGCGGTAGAAAACTACCATTAACCGGAATATCTTGTGTAACGCGCGTCATTCGCCAGATTTCGCTCGGTCTTGCTAATGCGGGCATAATGTGCCGGTGGTAGACTTTTGGTTTTGACTTGGTAAGGGACTAATTTGAGATGGCAACTATTCAATCGTCCGGCGCGGTGGTGCTCTTGAGCGGTGGCGTGGATTCGTCGGTGCTGCTGCACTATGTGGCGCGGAAACTTGGGCGCGCGCCGATTCATGCGCTGAGTTTTAACTACGGGCAGCGACACGCGAAGGAACTGGAATGTGCGGAGTGGCAGGCAGATGCGGTCGAGGCGGCGGCGCATCGCGTGTTGGATGTGACTTTTTTGGGTGACGTGGTGAAAGGCGCATCGGCGCTGGTGGCCGGCGGAAAGACAGTGCCGGACATGACGTCGCTTTCGGATTCGCAGTTGGATCAACCCCCGACATATGTGCCGAATCGAAATATGGTGTTGTTGTCGATCGCGGCGGCGTATGCGGAATCGCATGGCATTCGCGATGTGTATTACGGCGCGCAGGCGCTGGATGAATATGGCTACTGGGATTGCACGACGGAATTTCTTCGTCGGATTAACGGCACGCTGGCGTTGAACCGTCGTGATGCGATTGCGGTGAGCGCGCCATTTATTGATCAGAAGAAAGTGGAGTCGGTGCGGTTGGGCGCGGAGCTGGGCGTGAATTTTGGGTATACGTGGTCGTGTTATCGAGGCGGCGAAAAAGCGTGTGGGAAGTGTCCGACTTGTGTGGAACGATTGAAGGCGTTTGCGGAAGCGGGGGTTGTGGATCCGTTGGCGTATGAGTGAGGTTTCGCGCAACGTTGTTGCGCGGCTAGATGGGACGCTCGCCCTACCCGGGTGAATGGGGGTGTTTGATGCTCGTGAATCAGACTGTGTTGATTACCGGTTGTTCGACGGGTATTGGGCGTTCATTGGCGGAGGAGTTTGCCGGGCGGGGACATCGGGTTGTGGCGACGGCGCGGAAGCCGGAGACGTTGGATACGCTGCGAGGGGAATCGATAGTCCGGCTTGCGCTGGATGTAAACGATCCGGAATCGGTGGCGCGTGCGGTAGATGACGCTATTGCCGCGGTTGGGCACATCGACATGCTGGTGAACAATGCCGGGTATGGGCAGATGGGGCCGATTATCGATCTTTCCGCGGAACAGATTCGCGATCAGTTGGAAACGAATGTTGTCGGTTTGGTTGGGATGATGCAGGCGGTTGCGCCGCACATGATCGCGCGGAAGCGCGGGCGCATCGTGAATGTGGGGAGCATTTCGGGAATCCTTACGACGCCGTTTGCGGGTATCTATTGCGCCTCGAAGGCGGCGGTGCATTCTATCTCGGAAGCGGCGCGCATGGAGCTTGCGCCATTCGGCATTGACGTGATCATGGTGCAACCCGGTGGCGTGCTTTCACGCTTCGGCGAGACGGCGTCAGAACGCGTTGATCTAAAGCCAGATTCGCCGTATCAACGTTTTGCAAAAGGTATCGCGGCGCGGGCAAGGGCATCGCAGTCGAACGGCACGCCATCGGAGATTGTTGCGAAGCAGATTGTGGACGCGGTGACGCGGGATGCGGCGCCCGCGGTTGTGCGCGTGGGACACGGCGGCCAGCTTTATCCGGCGTTGAAACGGTTGTTGCCAACGCGGAGAATCGATGCGATGCTGATGAAGCGTTTTGGTTTGTTAAGCACGCGGTAATTGGGAGATCGGTTTTCATGTTGGTTGTTCATGTTCATGTGCAGGTGAAGCCGGGCTGCGCGGACGCGTTTCGCGAGGCGACCATTGAGAATGCACGGCAGAGCGTGCAGGAACCGGGAATCGCGCGGTTTGATGTGATTCAGCAGCAGGATGATCCGGAGCGATTTGTGTTGGTGGAGGTATATCGCACGGTGGAGGATCCTGCGCGGCACAAGGAAACCGCGCACTACGCGACGTGGCGGGATACGGTGGAGCCGATGATGGCGACGGCACGGAAAAGCGTGAAGTATTCCAATTGTTTTCCG
Source organism: uncultured bacterium (assembly GCA_937928585.1). Classification (GTDB taxonomy): domain Bacteria; phylum Hydrogenedentota; class Hydrogenedentia; order Hydrogenedentales; family SLHB01; genus JABWCD01. The sequence goes on from CALEZK010000205.1 coordinate 6,020, forward strand.
GACGATGGTGGTTGGTGATTGTGAAACGGGACAGCCACCCGCGCGTTTGTGTTTCGTCGCGATGGTGAGGACTTCGGGGCGCGGGTGACAGTCCCGAAGGCGGATGGTAGTGATTGGGAAACGGGACAGCCACCCGCGCGTTTGTGTTTCGTCGTGATGGTGAGGACTTCGGGGCGCGGGTGACAGTCCCGGAGGCGGATGGCGGCGGTTGGTTCGGGTTTTGGCGGATTAATTCTTTGGAGAGGTTGATTATGGATGGAGCACCTACCCCTTCGGCGCGGGAGCAGTTTCAGGCGCTGGACAAATCGGTGCCTTTTTGCGGGCCCGAGGCGATCGATTCCGCGTGTCTTGAGTGTTTTGCCTATGAATATGCGGATCGTCCGGTTGCGGGCCGGGTGGATATCGTGACGACCACGGACGAGTTTACTTCGGTGTGTCCGTTTTCGGGATTGCCGGATTTTGCGACGGTGACGATTGCGTATGTGCCGAATCGGCATTGCATCGAGTTGCGATCATTGAAGTATTACCTGATGTCGTATCGGAATGTGGGCATCTGGTATGAGCATCTGGTCAATCGAATGCTTGAAGACCTCGTGCGGGTGTGCGCGCCGAAGGAAATGCGAATCGAGATCGCTTGCAAGCCTCGGGGTGGCCTTGCGAGCACGGTGACGGCGGAATGGCGCGCCTAAACCCTTCGCGCGCTATCTTTGCGTGTCCCAGTCGGCGAATCTTCGGTAAACGAGGAGATAGAGGAAGAAGGGCGCGCCGATGATCGAGGTGATGATGCCGATGGGTGTTTCGCCGGTCATAAGGACGCGCGCGATGATGTCGCATGCGCAGAGGAAAGCGCCGCCCGCGATCATGCTGAGCGGCATGAGCATGCGATGACGCGATCCGGTGATTGCGCGCACCGCGTGCGGCACGATAAGACCCACGAACCCGATGGGGCCCACTTTTGAGACGATGATACCGGTGAGAATCGAGCAGGTCAGGAACGTAATCCGCTGGAGATTCTTGACCGAGACGCCGCGACCGGCGGCGAGTTCTTCGCCGAATCCCAGCTGATCATACTTTCCAGCCTGCGCCAGCAACAGGAGCGCGCAGGGCGTGACGCCGATCAATAGCGTCCACACCGGTTCGTATCCAATGAGATCTACGCCGCCCATCAACCAGCGATCCATGTTGATGAGTTGCTCGGGCTTTGCGAGGTAGCGCAGAAAAAGAATGCCAGAGTTGGCGAGGAGTCCGAGCGTGACGCCGGCGAGCAATAGCACCAGTGGCGAAAGCCGCGCCGCGCGGGTCGCGAGGACATAGATGATCAGCACGTCAACGGCGGCTGCGGCAAACGCGGATACCTGCACGAGCGAGAATCCAAGCGCGTTGAAGGTGAGGCCCGCGCCTGCCACGGTGGCGGCGTATGCGCCAAGCGCGGCGAAGCTGTCTATGCCGAGGGTGTAGGGTGTTGCGAGCGGGTTGCGGAGGAGCGCCTGAAACGCGCAGCCGGCAAGCGCGAGGCCGCCGCCGGCGAAGAGCGCGAGCAAGGTGCGCGGCAATCGGTGGTTCATAACGATGCTGAGCTCGGGCGCGAGGTGATAGGGCGTGCCCGAGCGCCATTGATCGTATGCGGCGCGCAGGCTGATGGTTTCCGCGCCGATGGCGATGCTGGCGACGATCAATGCGACGCAGCCCGCGGCCAGCGCAGCGAGCAATGGAATGCGCGCGGTCATGAGGAAACCGCCTCGACCGCGTCGACGGTGACCAGCGGCGTTCCTGTGATCGGATGGGTGCAGACGCGAATAGGCGCGCCATAGGCTT
>CALEZK010000206.1 GCA_937928585.1 uncultured bacterium
GTACATGCCCGTGGCGGGCATGGCCAATCTGTTTGTAGAGGTCGCGCCGGGGATGGAAATCGTTCGGCTGCTTGATATTGCTTTGAAATCTACGGATGTGCGCCCTGCGATTCAGGTGGTTGAACGGAGCTTTGGTACTTTGGAAGTTCATTCCGAGTCGCAGGGGGATGTTCGGCAGGCGGGTGCGGCGGTACTGGATGCGCTCGGTGCAAAAGAATCGGACCGCATCAAACCCAAGATCGCTTCCAGCACAGTAATCCGCAAAGTGGATCCCTACCAGGCGAGCCTGATCAATAAGAGCCGCGACGGCTCGATGTTGTTGGCGGGACAGACCCTATTCATCCTGGAGACACAACCCGCGTTGTACGCGATTCTTGCCGCGAACGAAGCGGAGAAGGCGAGCCGGGTGACGCTGGTCGATTTGCGGCCATTTGGAAATTACGGGCGATTATATCTGGGAGGCGATGAGGCGGACGTGGTGGTGGGGAGTGAGGCCGCGGTTCGGGCGCTGGAAGGATTGAGCGGGCGCGGCGGCGATTAGAAGATTGACCGGGATTACGGGTACGATTACGAAAGCACTTGTAAAGTGGGCAGGGGCGGAAGAGGAGACTCCAAACAATGGCTGACGCACTTGGAATGATTGAAACGCGCGGCTTCGCCGCGATGGTGGAAGCATCCGACGCGATGGTAAAGGCGGCGAAGGTGGATCTCGTCGGCTATGAGAAAATCGGCGGGGGATATGTTACCGCGATCGTGCGCGGCGACGTTGCCGCAGTGAAGGCTGCGTGCGAGGCGGGTGAACGCGCCGCGCGGGGCGTGGGGGAAGTCATCAGTGTGCACATTATCCCGCGCCCGCACGCGAATGTGGATGTTACCCTTCCCTTGGGACGTCGAGATGAGGCGGCAAAGGAAATGAAGAAGTAGGTTGCGGTAATACACGTAGAATCACATGCAAATCGGACGTATAGCGGGAACAGTGGTCTCCACCGCGAAAGAAGCGTCTTTGGAAGGGCGCAAGCTGCTCGTGGTGAAGATTCTTGATTCTGACGCGAAAGAATCCGGCGGTTATGTCGTTGCTGTGGATGCTGTTGGTGCCGGATTGGGGGAGGTTGTGCTGGTGGCGTCCGGCAGTTCGGCGCGATTGACCGAGGCAACTCGAGACAGACCCAGCGACGCGGTCATCATGGCCATTGTGGATTCGTGGGACATTGATGGCGCGGTTAAATGGCGGAAGAACACGTGAGTTAAACTTCCATTCTGCTTGAGGGTGTCGCGTGAACGGTGGCGAGTGCGATAGCTTCTGTGGTATCCAAGCCAGGGCGTTCAGTCGATATTACAAAGTGTATCTCACGAAGAATCAGGCTAATCTCGCATGGCTCGCGGGCGAAGTTTACGATGATTATAGCGCGCGATTGATCGCCAGTTCCGGACAGATCTTCATGCCTCTGCTCTTGCTCTATTTCCGGCGCCTGCAAAAGCGTCGTCTTGAGCGCGAGCAGTTTTATGACTGCATGGACGTCGCATCGGAAGAATTTCTAAAGAGCGATCGGCGTAACCTGCGCTTTACCACGCGAAACCTGGCGACAATCGAGCTGCTTAAACGCAGGGGTGCAAGCAAAATCAAGGCTGGGCGACCCACGAGCGGGGTTGTGACCTTTACCGATTCTCGCGGTGCGAAACTGAAATTGATTCTTACGGACCAACAAGATTTGTCTCAAATTGAACAGTCTTTGCGAAATTCGTTCGGTTCGGTCGTCAGAATTGACACATAGACGAATCAAGCCAGAAGTTTGTCGCGGTGCCAAATCGTATGCGCATTGGGATGGGGTTGCTTTATGTCCACGACTGTAGATAGCGCCATTGATAAAGCGCGGCGCGCTTTTTTCGAATTTGAGCAATGCGCGCTGGAATTGCGCCATGGTATCGTCGCTGCAATGCGCGATGCAGCGCTGGCGCACGTAAAAGCGTTGTCCGTGATGGCTGCGGATGAAACTGGACTGGGGCGGGCCGCGGACAAAGTCAGGAAGAATCTGCTTGTTGCGGTGAAAACGCCGGGACCTGAAATGTTGGAGGCGCGCGCTAAGAGCGGCGATCACGGCTTGATGCTCGTGGAGCGCGCGCCTTATGGCGTCATTGGCTCCATCATTCCGACGACTAATCCAACTGAAACGGTCATAAACAATTCGATAGCGATGATCAGCGGCGGCAATACGGTTGTTTTTAATGCGCACCCAAGCGCAAAGCGCTGTTCGGGCCATTGCGTGGCGATTCTCAATGAAGCGATCGTGCGCGCGGGTGGTCCTGCCAATCTCCTTGTAGCAGTCGACGAGCCGACGATCGAATCAGCGCAGACCTTGATGAAGCACAAAGACATTGCGTTGCTGGTGGTGACAGGCGGGCCAGGGGTTGTGCGCGAGGCGATGCTTTCCGGGAAGAAAGTCATTGCGGCTGGGCCGGGGAATCCGCCTGCGGTGGTGGACGAGACCGCCGACATCGGGTTGGCGGCGCGGAACATCGTTGCCGGGGCCTCGCTGGACAACAACATCATCTGCACTGCGGAGAAAGAGGTTATTGTTGTGTCATCCGTTGCTGACGAACTCAAGCGACAGATGGTACTCGCCGGTTGCGTGGAGGTCACGGGGGGCGATATTGAACGTTTGTGCTCCGTAATTTTCGAATCGCGCCAGGGACGCAAGGGCGTCATTAATAAGAAGTGGGTAGGGAAGAATGCGAACCTCATTCTTCGCGAAATAGGCATTGATGCACCTGAATCGACGCGCTTGGTCATTTGCGAGGTTGATCGTGAGCACCCGCTCCCCTGGACAGAGCAGCTCATGCCCGTTATGCCTGTCGTGCGCGCATACGAGGGTGGTCGGCGCCATACGGCGACCATGCACTCCCGCAATATTGAGAAGCTCTCCAAGATGGCCCGACTGGTCAACTGTTCCATTTTCATCAAAAACGGCCCCACGTTTGCGGGATTGGGAATGGGTGGGGAAGGGTATACCTCGTTTACGATAGCCAGTCCAACTGGCGAGGGGATGACATCGCCGATCAGTTTTACTCGAGAACGGCGGTGTACTTTGGTTGACTCGTTTCGGATAGTTTAGCGTTCGCCGAAAAACTGGAGCCGCCGAGACGACCGAAACCACGCAAGAGGTACGCATGGCTTTGGGAATTATTTCTATTAAGTATCGCAGGTTCAATACTTGGTCTGTTTCTAATACTTCCCCTAATTAGCTCCAGTCGATTCGAGGCAATGCGTGCCGAGTTCATCGGCAAGCACGTTACGTATGTCGAGGAGCGGCTTGTGAGCCGAATATACGACGTAGAAACTATAAGGATAGCAAGGAACTCATCTACGTGAGGATCCACAAGACCGCGAAGTCGCGAACAGTCAGGTGGACTATATTTACCCTGGACCGCAATGATATCGTTACGCATCTGATTCGCTTTCAAATGCATTAAGGAAGGCGCCACACACGGTGTCAGTACTGGGGATGATTGAGTTTTCGGCTATTGCGATTGGCATTCGCGCGAGCGACGCCATGGTAAAGGCTGCGCCCATTGAGCTGATAGAGTCCCGCCCGATTACTCCGGGGAAGTATATGACGTTGGTCACCGGTGGTGTTGCTTCCGTGGAAGCGGCAGTGAGCGCTGGTGTAAGCATTGCTGGTTCTGCCGGCGTGGTTGAACGATTTGTACTCGCGAACCTTCACGAGCAAGTGTTGCCGGTCCTTCGCGGCGGCGTGAGTAAGCCCGAAATTGCGGCGGTAGGCATTATTGAAACGGCATCGGCTGCTTCGGTGGTACTGGCTGCAGACGCCGCGTGCAAGTCTGCGCCTGTGACCCTGTTCCTATTGCATCTCGCGAACCATATCGGAGGCAAAGGCTATACCCTGTTCACCGGTAGCGTCGCGGACGTTGAAGCGGCGGTATCGGCCGGTGCGGATTTGGCGGGGGCGCATTTGATCGATCGCGTTGTGATTCCAAACCCTTATCCGGAATTGAGCGAATTCATTACGCGCAGCGTGACGTGGTAGGGGTGAGGTCGTGATTCCGGGGCGAGTCAGGCGCTTTCTGCGTTTGACGGTGTACCGTTTTTGCTGGTGCAGCCTATTGATGAGGACAAGAACGACACCGGTAAGCCAGTGGTCGCTTGCGACGCAATTGGCGCGAACGTGGGTGAACTAGTTTTTATGGCGCAGGGACGCGAGGCAACCTTTATGCTTCCAGATACATTTAACCCGGCAGACCTTACGATCATCGCCATAATCGATACGGTATCCAGTTAACCGCAACCGGTGCGGCGCAAGCGGCCTTGGGGTAACTTGCGGTTGCGCCGGCAACACGGAGAAGAAGTCCATGCGGCAAGTTTGGATTACTCGAGCGGGCACCCCCGACGTGTTGCGGGTTCGGGAAGCACCAGACCCCGCTCCAAAGCCGGGTGAAGTGCGGATCCGCGTTTCCTTTTCCGGGATAAACTTTGCCGACGTCATGGCGCGCATGGGGCAGTATCCGGATGCGCCTCCGATTCCTTGTGTCGTCGGCTACGAGGTTTCGGGGCATGTGGACGCGGTCGGCATGGATATTCGTGATATTGCCGTTGGCCAGCCCGTTGTCGCGATAACGCGTTTCTCGGGGTATAGCGACGTGGTCAACGTCCCGGCTTCCCAGGTACTCCCCCTGCCCACCGAGTATTCCCTTGAGAAGGCTGCAGCGATTCCCGTGAATTATCTGACTGCCTGGATCATGCTCGTGCGGATGGCCAACGTTCAGGCGGGCGAGCGCGTGCTGGTTCATTCCGCAGGGGGCGGCGTTGGCCAGGCGGCCCTTCAGATCTGCCTGTGGCAGGGAGCAGAAGTAATCGGAACTGCCAGCAGTGGAAAGCACGCGCGATTGCGTGAGTTGGGCGTGGCGCATTGCATTGACTACACCCGCGAGTCAGTTCCGGAGAAGATTCTTCACATCACAAATGGTCAGGGTGTGGATATTGTGCTCGATCCGGTAGGGGGAAAGTCGTTTAAGGAAGGATATCGCATGTTGGCCCCCTTGGGGCGCTTGTGCATGTTCGGCGCGTCCAGCGGAGCACCCGGAACGAGCCGCAGCATACTCGCTTTACTCAAGACAGTCATTGGCATGCCTTTCTTTCACCCTATTCCGCTGATTGATAAGAATCGCGCAGTTATCGGCGTGAACCTGGGGCATCTTTGGGAGAGCATGGGCAAGCTTCGTCCGGACTTTGAGACGATAGTTGATCTCTGTGTGAAAGGGACTTTTGATCCCGTCGTAGATACAGTTTTCACATTTGAAGATGCACCAAAGGCCCATCAGTATATGCAGGATCGAAGGAACTTTGGTAAAGTTCTGTTGCGGCCGTAGCCGTGTTGGGGCTTGTTACTCCGATTACGTTCAGTTTTTGCCCTTGGGACTTGGACAAGTGAAACTTGCGCGCGTTATCTCACACGTGGTCAGTACGCAGAAACATGATTTTTACCGTGGGCTCACGACGTTCATGGTCAAACCGGTGCGCCCGGACGGAACCGCCGAAGGGACGACCTTTGTCGCGGTGGACCGTGTGCAATCTGGAATTGGTGATTTGGTATTAATCATGCAGGAAGGCAGCTCCGCGCGGCACCTGTTTGGGGTAGCCGATGCGCCGGTGCGAAGTGTCATCGTCGGCATTGTGGATGCCGTTGATATGGAAGGAAACCATGACAGAGCTTGATCTTCGAAAGGCCATCTGCGAGGCGGGCCGACGTTTATATGCAAAGAACCTCGTGGCTGCCACCGATGGGAACATTAGCGTTCGATTGGGGTCTGGCAGATTCCTGTGCACGCCAAGTGGGGTTTCCAAAGGCTTCATGGCGGTCAATGACCTAATTGTGGCGGATGCCAAGGGAAACAAGCTTTCGGGCGACGGTAAAGTCACCTCGGAGTTCACGACGCACCTGGCAGCATACGAGGAGCGTCCGGACATGAACGCGGTCGTGCATGCGCACCCGCCGAAGGCGTTGGGATTTACGATTGCAGGGGTCAGCCTTGCGGACTGTGTTTTACCCGAGGTCATCTACACGATTGGCGGTATTCCGACTGCAGACTACGCAACGCCTGCGACGCCGGAGGGCGCTGTCGCCATTCGCGAGCTAATTCGCAAATGCGATGCGTTGATGATGGACAGGCACGGCGCGCTTACTGTTGGTGTTACAGTATTCGATGCGCTCTTCAAAATGGAAAAGATCGAGCATGCGTCCGAGTCGCTGCTCATTGCGCGACTATTGGGAAGGGTCCGGCAATTGGAGGGACCAGAGATTGAGAAACTGTACAAAGTGAGAGAGGCGTACGGAGTTTCCGGGGTCGCCTATAAATGCTCGGATGGCTGCACGACGGAAAAGACGGACGAGAGGCCGAACGAATCCGAGCTAGACCGAGTCATCGTCGAGACGCTGGGCGTACTCGGGCGTGGATAGAATTTTAGGCTATAAGCTGTTAGCTTGTAACGATTTGGCGAAAACTGAGTATAGTGCGCTGTGAGCCTTGTAAATTGTCTATTCGTTCGCTACTATAATTCTCGTACAGGCCAACGTATTTCTGTTCGGCGGAGGGGGATAGAAGGATACAAGGTTTTGGCTTGGGAGGGTAGAAGCCCAGGCGCGTTGGTCTGTGTTCTGACTGAGACACCGGGAGTACCGTAACGTGGGACAGGTTGGTGGAACTAGCGAGAAATCCCGGCTATGCCCCAGTTGCCGAATGGAAATCAGCGTCCTGGCGACGAAATGCCGTTTTTGTGGTGAATCGGTAGGGCGCCCCCGCGACGAAACGCGCAGTTTATCCATTGACGATCTTGGCGGCGAGACCGTACGCCATTACGCGCCTTCGAGCAGCGTGATGGAGGCGATGGAAGCGTTTCGATCGGAACACGAGTTCAAGAGCAATCCCCCGGAAGATGCGGAGCCCAACCGCAAGTCGCTTTTCGGTATGGGGAGCAAGAAGAAAACCGATTCCAATCCGGCAGTTTCGCCGGAAGGTCTTCCGCAACTTGACGAGCGCAGCCAGGCCCTTGCCTCGCTGGCGATGCCAGCGGCGAAGCCCAGCACGACATATAAGCGCCCCAAGGGGCCTACGATGCAGCAGCGCATTGTGCAAGTCGGAGGGATTCTTCTTGGACTGGTCGTGCTGTATTTTGGCGCTACCTTTGCGTACGAGTTTTTCACTGCGGTTCCGCCGGAACCGGTTCGCGCGAAGCACAATCCCGCGGAGCGAATACTCGCTGGGGGTGGTAAGCCGACCGAGGCGCTGATAGAAGCAGCGAAGGCGCTGGCTTTAGAGGACCATTCCAAGAATCGCGAAATACTACAGCAGGCAAAGACCGCGTTCGCGGAGGAGATTAATCAGCTGCTGAATGCGAAGCCGTGGACACAGCAATCCCTGCGGGATGCCAGCCGTAATCTGAACGAAGTGTTCAAGGTCGACAGCAGCAGCGAGATTCGAAAGCTTCACGAGGAAGTCGTTGCGGAGACGTTTGCATATCAGATGTCCGTGCTGGAGATTTCTCCGGATGCGACCGAGGCTACACTGGGCTTGAGCCGTCCGTCTGCCGCGACTGGCGATAAGACCGTGAAGGTGAAGGCGGGGGACATGGTCGACGGGCGCTTCAAGATTACCGCGATCAAGCGAGACAAGGTTCAGGCCGAAGATACACGCCGTGACAATCGCCCGTTGACCTTTAACTTGAACGACACGACGATAACTTCCCCGTAGACGGTCGGGCCGCTTGCGCGCGGATTGCACATGCGCTTGGAATCCGTGCTACAATTGCCCTATCTCTGTCTCTT
>CALEZK010000207.1 GCA_937928585.1 uncultured bacterium
GCCCTAATACTGCAACGCAGGCATACGAATAAATTGTCCTGAACAGTACTTGATATGACAATATACCTTCTGCGTTTGGCTTTGAGTTTAGTCCTTACACTGCGTTCCGGCGCCTCCTCCGACCAGCCACCCGCAGGGCCCATTATTGGCGGCGTCATCGGCGGAGCACGCAGCATAACGAACTAATTTCGCAACCAACGCCAAAGGGATGCCCTTAATTCAAGTGCTGTATAAAACAGATTATTGCCGACAAAGTATACTCTGTCGACCTGTCGGCCACGATTTCTACCACACAATACTGTCGTAGAATCTCGTTTTCATACTCTATCGGCGAGTCATTGGCTCGTACCAAGACGACCGTAGGTTATTAGCCCTTAGTAGTTGTCCTTACTCGCGGGGCACCGGGGCGTAGTTACACGAAAAGCGCTCTGTTAAGCCAGACTTCGGGTTTCTTAATTCAAATGAAAAAGTAGTCAGCTCGCCCACGAATTTCGCCGGAAACTTATACCGAATCGCAACTACTACGGTCGCCCCAGGTTCCATTACGATCACTTTCTTCGACATGTTTAGATCAATGTTCTCCAAATCCAAAATAGACATCGGCAGCTGCGTTCGCTGATCGACACATCTGTATGTGCCGCTTTCGTCTATTTCCACCGACTCTTGATTCTCTGTTGAGACGAATACACTCTCGAATTCAATAAGTGTTGCGGATGCGTCTTTTTGTTGGTTGCGAACTCGATACTCCAATTTATCCAATAGTATCGCTACCTGTTCAGCATTACTCGTCACGCAGAAGTTGACAAGAACGACGTCCCCTCTGGGTAGATAGGTCGCAAAGCCAGCACGTACTTTCACGTTAGGCGTTTCCGCAATTTGCACGCCTTCGCGCAAGAACCCTTTGAACTCAAGCATTGATTGATTGCGCAACGGCTTTTGAGTGGAAGCCGCAATCTCGTCTGGCGAGCCAGGGCGAACGTTATAAGAAGGATTGGGGGCATTTGGGATCGATACGGCCAAATTCTGAAGTGGGATGCTGCGAAAATCTGACTTGTGGCGTTGCAAGGCGCCAAAGGTGCACGATCCGACAAGAGCCAATGAAAGTATGAGTAACGCCCTAAACATATTTACCTTTTACCTATGATACGTGCGATATTGTTTGCAATCACTGTGAAACGCTTCGGCAAAATCATCGGCGTCCACTTCCCCGTCGTGGAGAAGATTCCATGGTTGGATTGCATGAGCAATCTCATGGAGAAATACACAATACATTAGCTCGGTCGGATAGTTGCCTTCATATACTTTTCTGTAGCTCCAGATTACTCGAGGCTTATTTACTAAACCTTTCTCCTGTGCAATACCACCTCTAATATCTTCACGATACTCTATTTCGATACTATCAAAAGCCCTTTGCGCGTTCTGCTTCATAGCGGCAACCATTCCTTTATCCATGGGATGAAAGCTTGAATTTCGAATCATCTCTGTAATCCGCGCGGAAAAGCGTTCTTGAATGATGGTATGAATCTCAAGAATTTGATTCCGGACTTCTTGTCTTTCATTGTTTGCGCCTGTGTATTTTCTTTTCGTTGCATTGGACTGGGATTGCAAACCCAACAAATCAAAGAGTGTGATTGGATCTCCTGAAGTATAAGCATATTGATTCGGTCCATCGACCATCCCGAGCGGATCCCGGCTTAACCACCTACCCAAATTTGGTGCATAGTACCGATACGGCGCGTAGTAAAGATCACTCGTGTCATCCCAGTCATGCCCAGTGAACTTGTCGGCAATCGCCGCACCCGAGGAGGCATAGTCCGCACCGTAGGGTTCATATTCATACTGCCCAAGACTGCCCTTGCTGGCGTCTCGCAATCGTCGGGTCGAACCGATGTTGTCCTGCGAATAGTATCGCGCCGTCCCACTTGCTGGCGTTGTGCCAGCCAAATCGGCTAGAACGGTACCAATCGGCTTCACCGGGTCGTGGATATAGGTCATGGAGAGAACGTTGGAGCCATTCTCTTCGTTCAGCAAATTCCAGCCCCGGTCGTAGTTGTACCAGGTGGTCACGCCACCGGATATTCGTTCCCGCCGCTTTCCATCCCCGCCGTACTCGTACTCCACCGTGCCTTCACCCGCGAAAGTGGAAGAAACCTTGGTCATCTTGTCGCCGTAGTTCCAATAGTAACTCGCGGACGAACCGCCGCTGGCTTTTGCTGTCATGCGGCCCCAGTCGTCATATCCAAACGTGGTATCGGTACCGGAGAGGGTCTGCTTGGTTAGTTCATTCCCGGGAGTGAAGAAATACGTAAACGTTTGCGTAGTGGTGCCGTCATAAGTCTCCTTGGTGGTCATGTTGTCTGCCAAAGAGTACGTGTATGTCCAGCGCTTCAGCAGGGTGCCGCCGGAGTTCTTGCGCTCCCCTTTGGTCAAGCGGTTCCGCAGGTCATACCAGTAGTCCCAATAGGAACTGTCTGCGTGTGTGGTCTTGGTGATGCTC
>CALEZK010000208.1 GCA_937928585.1 uncultured bacterium
TGGCTATGGTTAGCAAATGGCATCCCCACGCGCGCGGCTACGGCGAAACCCTCCGCGCAATGCCCGACGTGAAAGTCACCACCGTCTGGGATGAAGTCCCCGCTCGCGGCGAAGAATGGGCCACAACGCTCGAAGCGGATTGGGTGCCGGACTACGCCGCCCTGCTCAAACGCGACGACGTCGACGCCATCTGTTGCAACGCCCCCACCAACCGCCACGCGGAACTGATGATCGCCGCCGCCAACGCAGGCAAACATATCTTTACCGAAAAGGTAATGGCCCTAACCATCGACGAATGCAACGCGATCACCGAAGCCGTGAACAAAAACAAAGTCACCTTCTGCATCTCGTTTCCGTTTCTCACCCGCGCGGAAGTGCGCTACGCGAAGCAGGCCGTGGAGGACGGCCTGATCGGACGCCTCGTGTTCATCCGCGTGCGCATCGCGCACGACGGTGGTAGCGCAGGTTGGTTACCGGAATATTTCTGGGGTGCGGAAGAATGCGGCGGCGGCGCGATGATGGATCTCGGCGCGCATCCCATGTACCTGCTGCGATGGTTCGGCGGCCAGCCCAAGCGCGTATCGTCGACGTTCAATTACATCATGCAGAAAGAAGTCGAAGACAACGCTATCTCCACCATCGAATTTGAGAGCGGCTGCCTCGGCGTAGCCGAAACCAGCTTCATGTCAACCTACAGCCCATTCTCCCTTGAACTCTCCGGCACCGAAGGCAGCATCGTAGTAGGCGGACCCGACGAAAAATCTGTCCGCATCCGCTCCCGCAAATTGAATGAGGGCAAATCCTGGATCACCCCTGAGAAACTACCCGACCCCCTACCCAACCCGGCTCAACTATGGGTAAACGGAATTCTTCGCAAAGAAAAAATCCCCTTCGGCCTCGAAGAAGGAACCCAACTAACCGAACTCATGCAGCACGCGTATCTATCCCACCTCGAAAGCAAACAAATAGAAATTCCGAAACGGTAACGCAATTTCTCCTATTCCGAAGTTGGATTCGGGCTCGCCGACAAAAGTTCCGCCAAGTCGAGCGGTCGCGTGAACATTTCCACACCACCTTGCGGATTTCGTGGCCACTCCTCTTGAGGACGGTCCCAATACAGCTCCACGCCGTTCTCATCAGGATCGCGCAAATACAGCGCTTCGCTCACGCCGTGGTCGCTGGCGCCGTCGAGGGTAATCCCCGCAGCCATCAGTCGCTGTAGCGCAATCGACAGTGCGGCCCGCGTTTGATAGAGAATTGCCAGGTGATACAGCCCGGTGGACCCTTTTGGCGGCGGCGACCCTCCCGCGCTTTCCCACGTGTTGAGTCCGATATGATGGTGATAGCCCCCGGCAGAAATAAACGCCGCCTGCGAGCCGTAGCGTTGCATCAGTTCAAACCCAAGCACGCCACAATAAAAATCCAGCGCACGCGCCAAATCCGCAACTTTGAGATGCACATGACCGATTCGTGCACCAGGATCAATTGGCACCACAGCGAACTCTGGATCTGAAGGGTGTGTCATTTCGATCACCTGTTTGCAGTATAAAATTGGGACAACCAGTTATTTTATCTTCCCGCTTACTTTCGATTTGAGTTTTCGCGGGCGGCCTACGGGGAGCGGGCGGAAGCGGCGGCCAAGTTTGCGTTCGAGTTTGCTGAGGAAGGAGTCGCTGGCGAGCGGGAGGCCAGTGTAGGTATTCAGCCGGAGTGCGGCGATGGTGTCTCTATCCTCGGCATGGGCGAGCGTCCCTTTCCAGTCAATCCCAGCAACGATTTCCTGCCAAGTGGCGAGATCAATTCGTAGTAGACGGCTGACGAGTAATCGGCTTTTTAGCGGGGCCAACTGATCAACCCCGGCACGCAACCCCCAATTCTCCAACCCCGTAGAAATCTGGTCGCCCCCACTTATTGGGCAGGCCGGGCAATCCCTCCGGGAGCCATATCTCGTGGCTATGTTCAACACCTATTATGCCATACTTATGCGCATGCGCACAGGTTGGCCGAGTGAGTGCTTATTGCCTATGTCATAACTGGGGCGACATGATGAAACCTAATCTGATTCGCTGTGTTTATATCTCCCTGCTCTTTGCAGCTACGGCCGGCGCATATCCCCTTCATTCTGCGATAAATACAAAGTCCTACGAATCAGATTCCGGCGAATATAAATTCGTGGTGGATCCAAAAGATAGGAGTGGATGGGGCGCAGCCGAATACCGTTTCGTTCATAAAGGCGAGACGACATGGACCAAGGAGTTGCCGTATACGCTGGTGGACGCAAAGGTCTCGCAAAGCGGGATCATCCTTGGTCACGCGAACCTGATGAAGCGCGATGATGAGGGGAATCGAGTCGCGGAAACATTCATGGTGGTACTTATTGACCGCGATGGAAACGTGCGCTTTCAGGAAGAGCGCGAAAAGGTCATTCTTATCGTCCACGGCCCGGGACTACCCTATGTTCAATCGCTCCACATGGACGATTCCAAAAACCGCGCCATCGCGAACATAGCCGCAAGTGACCAAACCCCTCAGCAGTGGATGGTCTTCGATCTATCTACGGCGAAATTGATCGGCACGATAACACCTAAAACGCCCGAGGAGACTGCGAATCGATCCCTGCGATTATCCGAAGCCGAGCTAATACCAGGCACCTCATTGATGTTGAGCTCCTGGTTCGAATTGCTCGTGGAGACCGAGGGTTTTCGGGCCAACACCTATTTTGCCCTCCACGATTTGGATGGGAAAATGGTGTGGTCGTTGCTCGATTCTGAACTGGACAAGCCTGGTGAATCTGATGGTGAAGACTCCGATAACGCATGGGAGTTTGACCGAACAAAGCTGTTGGCTGTGACCGAGAGCGCAACATTCGATATCTGGCTCGAAGACAAAAAACAACGTGCGACCTACGCGGTAGAACATACCGCCAATGCGACACCTAGTGTAAGAGAAGTCAACCGTGTTCCCTACACTCCGAAACGCAAGCAAGTAAGAACGTTTGAAATGCCGGCGTTTCCCGAGATCACAGTGGAGAAGCCGGTCACGGTGAGTTTGGGCGGACGCGTGAAGCGCGAACGAAAACCAGAACAAGGCCGAATTTTCGATTTTGAACCTACAGAAGACGGTTCAATTTGTTCGTTACGCGTTTTCAGAGATGACCGGGCGGCGCTATTGTTACATGCGCCGAACGGGGACCTGCTCGGTGAAATTGATATCCCCAAAAGGAGCCTACCAACCGATGTCGACTATGTAGGCCCAACGTGTACAGGCGGGCGTCGCTTCGTCGCGGCTGTCTGCGGCTATGAGAAGGACGACCGTTCGACAATTTATTTGGCCGACTTCGACACTCAAACCATCACTGCGCTACCCGACACGGATTGCCCAAAGATAACCGCTGTCGCGGGTTTTCGTGATGGCCGATTTGTGGCATTGACAGAACGTGACGCCGGTTCCACCGTATTCGACGGACTATACTTCTTTAACGCAGATGGATCAGTCGCGTGGAACCGGGAACAAGGCGGCACCGATGGTTCGCCGAATGAACTGTTCAGCCCAGAAGACATTACACGCATCGACGAGAATACGTTTGCAATCCTCGAGAATATCAGCGGGAAGATCAAAGTATTCGACACCAACGACACACTCGTCAATGTATTTGATCTCGAAAAGATCTGGGGCCGGGAACCCAGCTACCCCACGGATATTTCGCTCGATCCGGCTGGCGGTTTCGTCATTTACGATTTTGATGCGCCCAAGCCAATTGTACGCGTTACCTCCGAAGGTGTCATTACCGCCGAGGGCTTAGCAAGATATGACGATGGCCGCCCGTTCAGCACGCAGGGCGGGATCAAAATATCCACGGATGGTTCGATGTGGACAAGTGATGGTACCGCGTTGATGCGAATATCCGAAGACGGCATGGTGCAATCGACGCTTGGCCCCAAGCCCAAACTCGACGATTTGGACGAACCGTACTATTCGATCGTTGGCCCGAACGACAAAATCTACATCGGCGATTCGCGTACGAACGCGCTTCATGTCTATGACCCAAGCGGTGCCCACATTGGCGTGTGCAAACCGGATCCCGATGACTTGACGGAAACTTCCGAGATTGAAGACGTAGGTGTCACACCGACCGGCGAGATATATGTGCATTTCGGCGATGACATGAATGATCTCGGAAAGGGCGCTGCATATGTTCACTTTGGCGCGAACTTCGCGCGCATCGCGCAGGTTCGACTCAAACCTGAAAATTCCGCGAATGGTCTCCGCTTTCAACCATCGGGAAAAACTTCGTGGCTCTGCGGATATGATGAACTTTTGCTGAGTGAAGGCGTAAACGGAAACAGTCAGACAATTGGCAAGAACGCGAAGAATCAATGGCTGGAATCACTAGCCGGATTCTCAGTCGCTCCCGATGGCAGCGCTGCCGTTTTTTCAGGTCAAATGGAAAACGGATTCTACATCAACACATTTACCTCGGATGGCAAACCGATTGCTTCGTTTGAAGTATCGAAAGACTGGCAGTATGCCGACCTGGCGTACGATGGGGGCCGCATCTACGCTCTCGTGGACGGTGATGTGTTTATCATGGAGCAGGATGGAAAGCCTGTCGGAAAGTTTCGCGTGGCGCGCGGGAACGATAGCGACTACATACGAGGTCCGTTCTACTCAAGCTCGAACCGTGAGATTCAGTTCATAGACTTGCGAGGGCCTAATCTGTTGAAGTTTGATATTCCCTCAAACTAAGGCAGGTATTGCGCCGAATGATTGAGATGGAAAGCAACGATTCATCAGCAGTTGTATCGGCGCACGTAAAGCAAACGCTGCCCACGCCGTGGGGATTCGATAGGGGACAGCCATCTATTCTGTCTTCCCGCCCACTTTCGATTTGAGTTTTTGCGGGCGGCCTACGGGGAGCGGGCGGAGGCGGCGGCCCAGTTTGCTGAGAAATACGTCGCTCGCGAGGGGACGGCTGGTATGTGTGTTCAGCCGTGGCGCGGCGACGGGGTGTCTTTATCTTCGGGAACCGCCGCGCTTGCCGCCGAAGGCGGCCATAAGCTTTTTAGGGCCTCCTGTGGCCCAAAGAAGCCATCCGCGGTCTCGATCACACGTCAGGCGAAGGCAATGCTTGCAGAAACTCCTGCACAGCGGCAAAAGCCTGGTTCCCAGCATCAAGACTGTCCCCCAGGAATCGACTACACCGGATCGGGCCATCATGCACTGGGCTGGCGAAATTATCTTTCAGCGTTTCCACGGCATGAACGAAGGCAGCGGCTTCCCGCTCTTCTTTCCGAACGGCTTGTGCCAGGCTGACTGCACCGCCCCTGGCGCGCTGAAGAATGTAAACCAGATCATAAGCATCCTTGCCTTCCCTACGCTTTTCAAAGGCCAGCGCTTTCAACACGACAAATGGCAGCGGACGGCAAACGCGCATCTTTGCTTTCATTTGGCCGCCACTTAATGCTTTGCCTTCAATCGCCACCAGTACTGGATCCTGGAATGCCAGACCTAAGCCCTCGACTTGTATGGCGCTTAATTGCCGCTCGACTGCACGGACTACTTCCGGCGGCCCGTCATAAGCCGTCGTCAGGAAATCCACAATCACAGGACCGTCGGCGTCCTTCATCACGAAAGAATGCCGTTGCTCATTTCCCCGGACGTTGACGCCAGGCTCAAGACCGAGCCGCTCCAGCGTGGCCCGAATACCCGTATAGGCCTTCACATCGGCCACGGCCAGGCTCACCGCGAAATCAACATCCAAGGTGCCACAGTGCTTTGGCACGCCCTTCACATCTTGGGGCACCAGATACCTTGGCGCCAAGCCTCCCACCAGGACCAAATGCTCATGGTAGTCATCCAAGTGTGACCACACTTCAAGAAGTACCTGTTCGGCGCGTTCTGTCTTCTCCGCGGTATAACCGGATGCGCTCAGAGGTTTTTCCATCAATTCGTCATCCTCGAAAATTCAAGGCGGTGAAGTCGAAGCGCGTCCGCCTGTTCTTTTGCGCGCCCTGGCATTCGGCATAAGTCAACATAGAGTTGCGCATCCGATACGATCTCGCCCGCTTTCGAGGGAGTGGTGAACTGAAAGACTCCTTCGTCTTGCGGCACATACAACGTCACGTTGCCTTCTTTTTTCACGGGAAAAACGCCCTTCATTTGCTTGGGCGCCGCTGCCACATAAGCCATGTATTGCGACGGCGTGGCATAGGGTGCCCGCAAATGCGCGCCCGTCCATCCTGTCCAAGCAAACTGCCCGGCGGAGGCCTTCAGTTCGTTCGCGAGCTTCTTGATACCATCCTCGTAGCTGCTCGCGCTGATCGCATACGACAACCTTTGATGCCGGTCGAAGCGGTAATGCGCCACCCAATCATTCAGCATCCGCTCCGGATCGTCCAGATACAGCAGTCCCAGCCGATCCGAAGCGTAGCCTTGTCCTACCAAGCGTTTCACCAGCGTGCTCACGTATCCGGCACTCAGGCCGGTCTTGCGAACCAAATCCGCCTGCACCCAATCATGGGGATAGCGATGTAGAAATGCCCGAACAAGCCGTGCCGCTTTTGCGGTGAACACGGTGCCCGATACTGGTTCAGGCCCATTTTTCCGGCTTGGGCGGATCCGTTCGATATACACGCCCGGCAAGCGCAGATATGCATTCCCCTCCAGATCGAATAGGGCGACATGCGCTTCCTTGCAGGCATCCAAAAGCGACCAGGTAATCCGGCGAACGCACACCCCCGCATGGCGCTTTGGGCCCGTTTCCTCGCGCAGCCGCGTTAACAGCCATTTTAGTTGCAGCGGCGCAATGCCGGGATGATAGTTCATTAAAAGCGTTTCACCGCTGGCGAGAAGGCGAAACTCGGCATCTACCCCATGCCGCTCAAAAGAACGCTTCTGCTTTTCAAAGCGAACACCAGCCTCTTTTAGTACTCGCGCCACGGCTTCGATGGCCTTATGTTCCATTTTGAGGTTCATTTTCTGCCTTAGTCTTTCTTACAGAAGTTTACTATATGGGACTGTTTGTTGCAAGGAAAACTTACCCACTACAATGGCAACTCGTCCTCCGCGGCCGAAAGGCAAAGGAGTTATCAGCAATCCGCCTCGCCGCCTCACGCGGAAAAATCGCCAACTTGCCAATCCCCGGTCCAATCCATCATCATCCCGGACTTTATGATTGCCTTCATTTCATTTAGCCACTCGAAAGCGACGCCCTTGCTCCCACGCATTCTATTCGCGATCGTCTTCGTCGCCATTGGCATTACAGGCATCGCGCGCGCCAACGAACTCACCCCCGCTGGCATACCGCGCAATCAGTCCATCTATATCACCATGCGCGACGGCGTAAACATCGCGGTCGACGTCTGGGTCCCCGCGACGTTGAAACCCGGCGAGCAGGTGCCCGCGATACTGAAAATGACCAGTTACTGGCGCGCGATTGGACTCGCCGAGCGCACCGGCGCATTCCGCGTGTTGGGCGCGGTCGGTATGGTCCCCACCGAAGACATGAACAAACCGGAGGCCGACGCCTACTGTGCCGGTGGCTATGCGATGGTCTACGTCGACGCGCGCGGCAGCGGCGCGTCGTATGGCAAACGCCCCTACCCGTTCACCGAAGACGAACTGAACGATTACAAGGAAATCGTCGATTGGATCATCGCGCAACCCTGGTCCAACGGAAAAGTCGGCGCGATGGGCGTCGCGTATGAAGGAACCGCCGCCGAACTGCTCACCACGCGCGCGCACCCCGCGGTGCAAGCCGTTGCCCCGATGTTCAGTGATTTCGATCCCTGGTCCCACCTCGTGTCGCCCGGCGGCGTCTTGAACGAATGGTTCATCGGATTCTGGCGCGACGGCACGCGCATGCTCGACAACAACGATCTCGATGCGCTCGCAAAGTTCAAAGGACATGACGTCGATACGTTGAAGCGCGTCATCACGGGCGTCAAACGCGTCGCGGCAGATTCCAGCGGCGCACTACTCACCGCCGCGCTGCTCACCCGCAAAGAAAATGCCGACGTATACGCCGCCGCGCGCAGAGCAGAGTTTCGCGACGACCCCTTCGGCAGCGGCCCCTCGTTCAAAACCTTCAGCGCATACGGCATGAAGGACGCGATCGAGCGCGCGGGCACCCCCACCTATGTCTGGGTAGGCTGGCTCGACGCGGCAACCGTCAGCGGCGCGCTCAGCCGATTTACAACATTCAACACACCGCAACGCGTCGTGATTGGCCCATGGGGCCATGCGGGACGCTTCGATGCGAACCCATTCGCCGCGCCGGATGTGCAACCGCAACCGTCGAAAGAAGCACGCGACCAACAACTCATGCAGTACTTCGATGGCTACCTGAAAGACAACGCAGCCGCGCCAGCGCGCGAAATTCGCTACTACACCATGGGCGAAAACAAATGGAAGACGACCGATACCTGGCCTCCCGCGGGCATCGCGCCACGCACCCTGTATTTCGGATCGTCCAACGCGCTCGATTCGATCGCGCCAGCCACGCCGGAAGGCTCGGACACCTACACCGTCGATTTCGACGCATCCACCGGCACCCAGAATCGCTGGCGCACGCAGGCCCAGGGGGAAGACGTGATCTACGCCGACCGCGCCGCGCAATCGGAAGGACTGCTCACCTACACCTCCGCGCCGCTCGAATCCAACCTCGAAATCACCGGATCGCCCGTCGTAACGCTGTTCGTGTCCACCACCGAAACCGACGGCGCGGTGTTCGCCTATTTCGAACGCGTAGACCACACCGGCACTGTCACCTATATCACCGAGGGCATGTTGCGCCTCTGTAACCGCGCCGTCTCGACCGCATCAACGGACTACAATACCTTCGCGCCGCACCACTCCTTCGCCCGCGCCGACGCCCTCCCCGTAACGCCCGGCGAAACCATGGAATGCGCCATAGAACTCATTCCAACCTCCGTGCTGCTCCGCAAAGGCGATCGCATCCGCGTCTCCATCGCGGGGCACGACGCCTCCTGCTTCGCCCGCTATCCCGCAAAAGGCAACCCCGTACTCACCATTCAAAGAAACGCCAGACAGGCTTCGCACATAACCCTGCCCACCCAGAACCAATAAGCCGTTCTCCGAAACTTCTCCCCAAAGGGGATACAGCGTGTAGCTCGGGTACCCAACCACACCCAACCATGGACCCCAACGGGGTTGCGGAATCATCCCAAACTCCAAACGTTTTCTAACCGAAATTTTGACTTCCACGCGCCCCGAACGCTACCCTTTCCCCGTGTTTCTCGAACGAATTGGGGATTCCTCGCAAAAACCCGCACCGGGTTTGCGACCACTGCATGACCAGCCGACCTTACACACGCTTGCCTAAACCGCATATCTTCAAACGGCCTGTCGGTTCTGCAATGGATTCAACCGCAGCTGCCGTACTCTTTTTGGAACAATGAATTTCCTAAAGCGAAACGCCGGACTCATGACCCTCACCATGGTGGGGTGCGATATCGCCTGCATTGTTGCGGCAGCCCTCACCGCATCATGGATTCTCGCGGAGCAGCAATATCAGCAACATTTCTACGAGCACCGCTACTACGTTGGCCTGTTCGTAATCGTCTGGCTCGTTGGCGCGGGCGATCAACGCCTGTTCGCCTCCCAGCGCAGCGACAGCCTGCGCGTGCAGCTTTTCTCCATCGCGCGCACGCTCGCCATCGCCCTCGGCATTACGCTCATTCTCATCCTCTTCTTCTTCCGCCAGGGCATCGACCGCGACTACTTCATGCTCTTCGGCGCGGCCCTCATCGTGTACATCCTCCTGTTCCGCGTCTCCATGCGCCTCTTCCTCTGGAGCATCCGGCGCCGCGGCTACAACTTCCGGCAGATCCTCATCGTCGGCGCGAACCCTCGCGCGCGCCATCTCGTCCAGGTCATGCTCGGCCACGGCCAGTACGGCTACCACCTCGTCGGCCTGCTCGACGATGAACCCGAGCGCATAAAATTCCTCAAGGATTTCGGCGTGCCCTACATCGGTTCCGTCCATGACCTCGAACATATCCTGCTCAAGAATGTGATCGACGAAGTCTACATTTGCCTGCCCGTGCGCAAGTACTACACGACCATCAACAGCGCCGCGCACCTCTGCGAAGGCGTCGGCGTGCCCGTGCGCCTCATCGCCGACCTCTTCCCCCTGCGCGTCGCCACGAGCCGCGTGCACCAGCTCGAAGACATCCCGCTGCTTTCGCTCTCCGCGATTCCGGAAGCACAGTTGCAATTGATGTTGAAGCGCCTGATCGACATGGTTGGCTCAGCGTTGTTCCTGCTCCTGATCGCATGGTGGTTCTTCCCCATCCTGGGCATCATGATCAAGTTGGAATCCAGAGGCCCAATGTTCTTCCTGCAAGATCGGGTCGGCCTCAATGGCCGACGGTTCAAATGCATCAAGTTCCGCTCCATGGTCGCAAACGCCGAAGACCTGAAGGCCGAGCTTGTGCATCAAAACGAAGCCGATGGTCCCGTCTTCAAAATGCGCGAAGACCCGCGCATGACGCGCATCGGCAAGTTCATCCGCAAAACGAGTATCGACGAACTGCCCCAATTCGTGAACGTGTTCGTCGGCGACATGAGCCTCGTCGGCCCGAGACCACCCGTGCCAAAGGAAGTGGAACAGTACACCTGGGATCAGCGCCGACGCCTCAGCGTGCGCCCCGGCATCACCGGCCTCCAACAGGTCAGCGGCCGCAGTGACGTCTCCTTCGACGAATGGGTCGAACTCGATCTCGCCTACATCGACAATTGGTCCCTTGAACAAGACATCCGCATCATCTTTCGCACCATGCAAGTCGTCGTGACCGGACGGGGCGCGCGGTGACTGATACCGGCCGGCCCCTTTCCCTTATGGACCGGCTACGCGCTTCCTGGTTCGGCGCATTCTCCTCGCTCATTATCGCGCGCGCCATCGCAAGTGCCGCAACGTTTCTAACCATCGCAGTCCTCGGCCGCACCCTTGGCCCCGCGCACTACGGCGATCTCGTCGTTCTCCTGACCATCCTGAAGATCGCATCGGAGTTCATCGGCCCCGCGCTGGACACCGCGCTCGTGCGCTTCGTCGGCGCCGCGCGCGACGATGAGCAATCCGCGATCACATTCGCAAACGCAGTCCTCCGCGCGAAGGCCGCGCTCGCCATCGCCACCGTGCTACTAGGTCTCGCGCTCGCATTGCCCATCCAACGCCTGCTCTTCGCGCGCGACGGCGTCGAAATCTCGTCCACCGCAATCATCATCGCGTTTGTCGCCGCCGCGCTCACCGTCCTCGCCATGTACGCGCAGTCCTGTTTTCAGGCATGGCAACGTTTCACCGGATACGCGCGCTTTGAAGTGGCCGCGGCCTCGTTGCGATTGTTCTCCATCGTCGCGCTCGTCTTACTCGCGACGGATTCGATCCTCGCGCTGTTCGTAGCGTATGCCGCCGCGCCAATCGTCGTCGCCCTGTGCGCAACGCCCTGGTTACCAAGCACCAAAAACGCCGTCGTGACGCCCGCCGTCTGGCGTGACCTCGCCCACTTCGCGAAATGGGTCGTCGTTGACTGCGCCTGCACCAGCCTCGCCCAGCGCGTCGATATACTCCTCGTCGCGGGAAACAAACTCCCCCCCGAGCTCGTCAGCCAATACGGCGCTGCCGTGCAACTCACGCTTCTCGGCGACCTCGTCATCATCACGCTGTTCAACGTGCTCCTGCCAAAAGCGAGCCGCCTCACCACGCGCGCAGAACTGCTCGGCTTCCTGCGCAGCTTCCGCCTGCCCACGCTGTTCGCGTTCGCGGGACTGCTGCCGCTCCTGCTCGCTTCGGGCGTCATCGCGCATGTCACCTTCGGCGCCGACTACACGCAAACCGGCACCCTCTTCTCCATACTCCTCGTCGGCGCGGCCTTCGCCCTCGGCAGCGCACCCGCCGGCGCGACCTTGTATGGCCTCGGCCACTCCCGCACAATTGCAGCGTTGGAATGCTTCAAGCTCTTGGCGATTCTGATCGGTGGCGCGTTCGCAGTGCCCGCCTACGGGGTCGTCGGCATGGCATGGACGGTCGCCGTTGTAAGAGGCGCCCTTGGCGTGGCAACCTATGCCATGGCCTACCACCACGCAAGGCACTTGGAATCGACTTAAAATACAAGATAGTGGACATTTTCCCCGAAATTCGCTATATATAGTGGTGTCGATGGCCCAAAAACGACCAGATCGGAGCTACCATGGCCGCCCTGTCCCGCGATGACGCCCCCAGCGCCACCAATCCGTCCCTGATTCTCCTGGTAATTATCCTCGGAATCGCGCTGTCCATCGGCATTGTCGCTGCGGGCGAATGGGCGCTGGCCGCGCTGGTCGGCGCGTTCCTGTTTGTGGTTTTTGCGCGGCAGCCCGTCCTCGGCCTCTATCTCACAACGATTCTCCTGCTCGTATCGGGCATCACCATTCCGCTTGGCGGCGGGCAGCTCGCCCTCCCGCAATCCGCCGCAAAACTCTGCGGCGTCGCGGCGATCGGCGCGTGGGTGGTGCATACGCTCTCGACGGGCAAAGGCTTTCGCTTCGGCTGGGAAATTTGGGCCATCATCGCGTTCGCGGGCTGGACGCTTGTCGGCATCAGCATGTCGCTGATCTGGCGCATTCAGATGCCGGAGTGGACGCGTCTCATGACGGTCATTGGCTATTTCATTCTCGCGGTGAACGTCCTCGACACCAAAGAGAAGCTCCACAAGTTCATCATGATCATCGTCGCGTGCGCCACCGCGATGGCGTCGTACGCGATCCTCCAGTTCGCGCTGCCCTCGTTGCAGTTCACCGGCGTCGCCGGTATTGAAGGCATCGGCGCGGGCGCGGACTACGCCTTCGTCGATCCGGAAGGCACGGCCTCCGGCGCGGCGGTCCGCGTCACCGGCGGCACGGGCCACTCGAACTGGCTCGCATTCACCATGCTCATGGTGTTGCCGTTGAACGTGTATTGGTATGCAACGCGAAAGTCGAACTCCGGCAGGTTCTTTGTAGCCTTGGTATCTCTGATTGAATGCGCCGCGCTGGTGCTCACCTTCACGCGCCTGGGCCTGCTTGTGGGCGTAATCGTCGGACTCATCCTGCTGGCGCGCAGCACCGTGCGCCTCACGCCGCATCGCGTGAGCGCGGTGGCGCTTGCACTGCTCCTCGCATGGTTTGTCTTGCCGGGCGCATACAAGGAACGTGTGATCGACTTCACCTCCTACTCCCGCAGCGAATCAACCTCCGCGCGCGTCGAGCTTCAACAGTACGCCTGGACCTATATGCAGCAGTACCCCATCGTCGGCATCGGCCTCGCCGGCTACGGCCCGCGCTTTTATGATGAAAACACCGATACGTCCTCCATGCTCCGGTGGATGGTGCGCTACCTCGGATGGAACCCGATCTATTACGGTCCGCACAATCTATATCTGCAACTCGGTTCGGAAACGGGCACGGTCGGCCTCCTCATCATGCTGTTTTTCATCCTGCGCGCGCTCCTGAACGCCCAGCGCGCCGAACATGCCTTTCGCGAGAAGGGCGACAAACAGTTCACCCTGCTCGCCGCGACGGTAACGGTCAGTTTGCTTGCGTTCGTGTTTTGCGGGTTGTTTTTGCATGTGTTGCAGCAGAAAATATGGTGGATGGTATTTGCGGCAGCCGTCGCGCTACCCTATTGCGCAACACAACTCGCAGATTCACCGGAGCAATCGACCAATGACCAGTCGTGATCTTCTTGCCTCGCGTTTCCTGTCGCCGCGCCTAATCGTCCACATCGCGCCCCTCGTGTGCGCGCTCGTGCTCGCGGGCTGCGCGCATTCCCGTCATATTCATCATCACGTCGAAACGGCCGAGAAACCGTGGACCAGCCTCGAACTCAACAACGATCCCGACAAGTTTCACTTCGCCATCGTCTCCGACCGCACCGGCGGCGCGCGCCCAGGCATCTTTGAAACCGCGGTCGAAAAAGTGAACCTGATGCAACCCGAGTTTGTCATGAGCGTGGGCGATCTGATCGAAGGCCACAAGGAAGACATGGTTCAGGTCGAAAAGGAATGGGCGGAATTCCGCGACATCATCGCCAAGTTCGAAATGCCGTTCTTTCTCGTTCCCGGCAACCACGACATGAAAAGCAACGCCATGGCCGAAGAATGGCGGCGGCGCTTCGGGCCCATCTACTACCACTTCCGCTATCGCGATGTACTCTTCCTCTGCCTGAATACGGAGGACCCTCCCGCAAGCCACATGAGCACCAAGCAGATCGAATATGTGCGCAAGGCCCTCGCGGATAATAAAGACGTACGCTGGACCCTCGTCTTCATGCACAAACCGCTCTGGGCGTACGAAGGCTACAACGGCTGGGAACGCATCGAAGAAATGTTGAAGGATCGGCCGCACACCGTCTTTACCGGACATCGCCATTCGTACATGAAGTATGAACGCCACGGCCACAAGTACTTCGTTTTCGCGACCACCGGCGGCAGCAGCAAGATGCGCGGCCTGGAATATGGCGAGTTCGATCACATTGTGTGGGTCACCATGACCGATGAAGGCCCGCGCATTGCAAATCTCCGCCTGGACGGCATCCTGGATGAGAACGTCCGTCTTGCGCCCGAGAAATAACGCTCTCGTTCTCGCAATCGTTGCCGCCGCTTCTCTGTGTGCGCATGCGCAGCACGCATGCAACGGCAGTGTGCGCGAAGCGGGCACGAACAAGCCCATCGCCCACGCCTACATCGCGCTAACGGACGAAAAGTTTTCCATTCTCGCGCAGGGCGCAACCGAAACAAATGGCGCGTTCAAACTGAACAGCGAGAAGCCGCTTGCCGCCGGGTATGTCCTCGTGCAACCGCCCGCGCAGGAAAACCGCGAAGGCATCGGCGTCTACCGCAACGCGCCGCGTATCTACGCGTACAAGGGCGAAACAGTTCTCGACATTGCGCTGCCTGCCGCCGCCAACATCGTCCTCCGCGCCTACGACACATCCGGAAAACTGATGCGCTGGGAAGATTTCCGCGCGCGCGGCACCTTCGGCGATCAGTTCATGTATCTCACCGGCACGAATGACTGCGCGCTCGAAGCAACCTGCTGGCCCGCGTTCGACGCGGAAGCGCGAAAACTGGGTCAGCCGCGCGAAAAGGGCCTGCCCGCGCTGGTGTTCGCCCCTGGGCACGGCCTCGTCCCGCAGGTCCTGTTCTGGGAAACCACAACCTACGGAAAACTCCTCCTACGCGCCGACAACGCGGGCAAAGGCTTCTCCGTCGCCACGCAGGGCGACGTGCTTGTCCTTGATCTGAACGTCGAACTCGCGCGCACCGCTGTTCACGATCTGGCGCGGCGTAAATTCTCTGCGGAAGCCGCGCCGCTTGAAAAGGCGCTGGCGGAGGCCATCGCGAAGTCTTCTCCACAAGATCGCGCATCCGCCGCGGACGCCGTGCTCGCCGATGCGCTGCGCCTGCGCGACGATCTCGAGTTCGCACGCGCGAAGACAACCATCGCGGCAAACAAGCGTGACGCCGCCTCGTTTCGCTTCGGCGTCTTCGAGGGCAGCCCATACAACGAAAAGGCGTTTCAAACCGCGCGCGATGCGGGCTTTTCGCTCGCCACGCTGCTCCTCGGGTGGGGGTGGACCGATGCCAATGGCGGCGCCTTAAAAACGAGCGACATCGAAACCACCTTCGGCATCGACAAGCTGGCCGCGCAGGGATACGCCCTGAAATCACACGGCAACGTCTGGCTGCAGGATTACGGCATCCTTCCCGTGCGCGCTCAATCGCTGCAACCCGCGCAACTCGCCGAGGCAATGCTCACGCAACAAAGCGCCATGCTCGACACATACGGCAAACGCTTCGCCGTGTGGGAAGCGATGAACGAACCAAACGTAACCAATGTCGTGAACATGCCGCGCGATATGACACGCAAACTTCTGCGTGATTCCGGCGCGCTCATCAAAAAATCGTCGGGCCCCGCATCTTTGGTAAACGGCGCGCATGAAGGGGACTACGGTCGGCGCTTTTCCGTTTACGCGCTGGACAACACACCGCTGCACGATTGGAACCGCACCTATCTCTCGTATCTCGAAGATGCAAACGCGCAGGGCGCACTCGATTCCGTCGACGTAGTTGGACTTCAGTATTATCCCGGTTTTCAGTTCAATGAATCGTTCGGTGGTCTCCAAGGGCCCGCAACAACACCGTCATGGCTCATTGATACCATCGACCGCTACGCCGAGCTCGGAAAAACCATTCACATCACCGAAGTCTCGTTCCCCTCGTCATACCAGTCATCGTGGACCTCCGGCTTTTGGCGCGAACGGTGGACGCCCGAAACGCAGGCGGATTACGCGGAGATGATTTTCGCCTTCGCCTACGCGCATCCCGAGGTCGAGTCGATCTCCTGGTGGGACATCTACGACACAAAATCATCCGTCATCACCGGCGGCCTCTGTGACGCAAATGGCAAACCCAAGCCCGTGCTCGACCGCCTCCGGTCGTTCATGGCCGCGCTGAGATCGCCGTGAAGCAGCGCACCGTCCTCTACCTCATTCGCAGTTGGGCCTTCGGCGGCTCGCACACGATTCTGCTGTCGCTCATGAAGCACCTCCCGATCGACCAATACAGAATCATCTGTGTTCCATACGACACCTTCTCCGGTTCAGACGAAATCTTCATCGATCAAGCGCGCAAGCGCGGCCTTCCCCCCTCGGAAGATCGCATCCCCTGGAAGTCGCGCGGCAATTGGTGGAAAGCGCGCGCAACGATCGTCGAACTCATCAAAAAGTACAACGCGGACATCGTCCACACGCACGATCCGCAGTCCAACACCATCGTCGGCATCGGGCGCGGCGCATTCCCCTGCGCCACCGTCGCAAGCCCATACGGCTGGTGGGATGGACTCGTGCCGTTTCGTCGCTTCGTGTATCAGTGGATCGAACGCGAGTTCGCACTGCCGCATTTTGATCGCGTCATCACCGTCTCGAACCACATGAAAGCGCGCATCCTCAAAGGCCCCACGCCCGAATCGATCATTCGCGTTATATACACCGGCCTGGAACCAACACTTTCACCTGCACAATCAAGCCTGCGCGCGCGCGTCGGCATCCCCGAAGACGCAGTCGTCGTGGGCACCATCAGCCGCGTATCGGTGGAAAAAGGCCACACCCATCTCATCGACGCCATGGCGCGCCTCGCGCAGTCGCATCCAAAGCTCCGCCTGTTAATCGTCGGCGATGGACCCGCAAAACAGGACCTGCAACTGCAAACGGATCGTCTGAGTCTAACCAATGTTGTGAAATTCGCCGGATTCTGTGACGATCTGGCCGAAGCGCACGCCGCGATGGATATCTTCGCCCAGCCTTCGACGCAACAGGAAGGCTTGCCGACATCGGTACTGGAGGCGCAATCCGCCGGACTTCCCGTTGTCGCGTCGGACATCGGCGGTGTGAATGAATCGTTGCAGCATGGCGTGACCGGTGTGTTGGTCCCGCCGGGCGATGCCGTCGCGCTTGCCAGTGCGCTTGCAAATATGGCCGATGACTCAGCGCAACGCAACGCGATGGGCGCGGCCGGGCGCGCGCGCATCGCATCGTTGTTTACAATGGATCGCATGGTGCGCGAAGTCGCGCAGACCTATGAAGAGGCAATAGCGCAGTATGCCGCGCGGAAAAAAAACACTCCCTAATCCCGAAGGCTTGCGCATCGGCATCGATGCCCATGCCATTGGCACGCGCGCCGGCGGCAATGAAACGTATATGCGTGAATTGCTCTTTGCGCTGCGCGAAACCGCCCCGGAATCCGACATCGTCGTCTACGCGCAACGCGGCATATCGCCTGGCGCACTCGCAGGCTGGCCGTCAGTTCCGCTGCCGCGCACCTCTTCCTACTTGCGCGTGCCGATTACGCTGCCCCACGCCGTGCGCAAAAGC
The DNA here is from genome assembly GCA_937928585.1 of uncultured bacterium. Classification (GTDB taxonomy): domain Bacteria; phylum Hydrogenedentota; class Hydrogenedentia; order Hydrogenedentales; family SLHB01; genus JABWCD01. The sequence continues at coordinate 17,909 of CALEZK010000208.1, forward strand.
GGCGCGAATCTCCTGCACGTGCAATACAGCGCGCCGCCCGTCAGCCCCTGCCCCTTTGTCGTCAGCATGCACGACGTCGGCTGGCTGAAGCATCCGCAGTATTTCACGCCCGCCATGCGCAGCAGATTGACCCTGCTCACCCCCGGCACCCTGCGCCGCGCGCGCCGCGTGTTCGCGCTTACGCGCGCAATGGCCGAGGAAATCAACGAACACTACGGCACACCGCTCGACCGTATCGACATCGTCTCGCCAGGCGTAGACCCCATGTTCCGCCCGCAGGCGGATTCCCCGGCCAGCGCCGCCGCCTTGCGCCGATACCACATTCCGAGTCCTTACGTGCTTTACACCGGCGCGTTGCAACCCCGAAAGAACCTCACACGCCTCGCAACCGCATTTGCGCGCCTCGCCGCAAAGGGACTGCCACACTCCCTCGTCATCGCAGGACGCCGCGCCTGGCTCCACAAAGACATGCTCGCCGAAATTGAACGCCTGCACCTCGGCGATCGTATTCACTTCACCGGCTACGTCGAGCAGCCCGATCTGCCCTACCTCTACGCAAACGCCGCCGCCTTCGCCTACATCTCAATCTATGAAGGTTTCGGACTCCCCGTGCTCGAAGCCATGGCAAGCGGCACCCCCGTGCTCGCCTCCGCAATCCCGTCAATACAGGAAGTCGCGGGAGACGCCGTAGCCTACTGCTCCCCGCTTGATCTCGAAGACATCCAATCCGCGCTCGAAGGCGTGCTCACCAACACCGACCTGCAAGGACGCCTCCGCGCAAACGGTCCCACCCGCGCCGCCATATTCACCCGCAAAGCAATGGGCCAATCCGCCCTCGACGGCTACCTTAAAGCGATACATCAATCCCGATAGCACCCACTCGCAGCCGTCGTAAAAATCTATGAGAGTCCGGTAGCGATGCTCACGCGTTGGCCCTAACCCGCCGTCTTCGCTTTGGTTATCGGTTTAATGACATGTGCGTGAGAAAAATCCGGGCTAAAACGGAACGTCCTCTTCTTCGACCATCTCCTCATGATCAAAAGGAGGCTCGTCCCCACCCGGGATGTACGGCGGCGCTGACACATTGCCCGTCGCGGGATCCTGGAAGCGCTGCGTGTTGCGATCGAAAAAGAGATCCAGCTTGCCCGTCGGACCATTACGTTGCTTCGCGATGTTTACGTGAATCAGGTTCTCGTGTCCGCCCGCGGTTTCTTCCTCGTCGTCGCCATGACCGTGGCCCCCACCCTGTCGCTTGTAGACCGGCGGTCGCGACAACATCAGCACCACGTCCGCGTCCTGCTCGATCGCGCCCGATTCGCGCAGGTGCGAAAGTTTCGGCGCGCCGGAATCGTCCTTCTCCGCTTCGCGGCTAAGCTGCGACAAGGCCACCACCGGACAACGCAGCTCGCGCGCAATGCCCTTGATCGACCGCGAAATCTCGGCAATCTCCGTCTGCCGGCTTTCCGCGCGGCCCGGCGCGCGCATCAATTGCAGGTAGTCGATCACAATCAAATCGACGCTGTACTGCGCCGCATGACGCCGTGCCTTTGATCGCAGTTCCAAAATGCTGATATTCGGCGTGTCATCGATATAGATTGGCGCATTGCTCAACTTGTTCGCGCCGATCTGCACTTTCGGAAATTCGTTGCGCGCAAGATAACCGGAGCGCAACCGCTGCGAATCGATCCCGCCCGCCATGCACAGCAAACGCTGTACGAGCTGTTCTTTCGACATTTCAAGGCTGAACAGCAGCACGCTCTTCTTCTCGTGAATCGCAATGTGCGACGCAATGTTCAGCGAGAACGCCGTCTTGCCCACAGAAGGCCGCGCCGCAAGCACAATCATGTCTGAAGGCTGAAATCCCGAAAGCATCTCATCGAGTTGATGAAAACCGGAGGGTATGCCCGTGTATCCCTTGTGCGATCGTATGTTCGCCTCGATCCGATCGATCGCGTCCGGCACCAGATCGCCCACCGAAAAAATCGGGCTGACCTGGCGCGTCTCCGCGATTGCGAACATCGACGATTCCGCCTTGTCCAACAAGGCGTTCACATCGCCCGGCGATTCGTACGCCTCGCCCGCGAGTGTCGTGCAGGTAAAAATCAAACGGCGCAACACCGCCGTATCCAACACGATCTTTGCGTAGTACTCGATGTTCGCCGATGTCGGCACCGCGCCCGCGAGGTCCGCGATAAAGCTGACGCCGCCCACCTTCTCAAGCGCGCCGTCCCGCCCAAGCTGCTCCATCAGCGTCACAACGTCGACAGGCGTCGCATTGCGATATAGCTTCAGTATTCCGTCATAAACAAGTTGATGCGGCTCAACATAAAATATGTTGGCCGCATCATCCTTGAGAATCTCTATCGCCGTACCGACGGCTTCCGGATTCAGCAGCATTGCCCCAAGCACGGACCGCTCGGCTTCAACACTCTGCGGCGGGACCCGGTCAAAAACCGGCGTGGGCTTGCGCTGCTGCTGTCTTCCTGCCACTTTACTCTGCGGCCTCCTCCGTCACGACTTCCTCCGCTGCCACTTCAGGCGCAGCCGCTTCGGCAACCGGCGCTTCCACGACCGCCTCTTCCGCGGCAACCTGATCCGCAACGACAACGACGTTAATCTTCGCTTCGATGCCCTTCATCAGCTTCACGGAAACGACGTGCGTTCCCAACGTGCGGATCGGCTCGTCAACGTGAATGCTGCGGCGATCGACGGTATACCCCAATGGCTTCAGGGCCTCTGCTATTTGCGCAGTCGTAACCGAACCGAAAATTCGGTTCTCTTCACCGGCCTTCGCCTTGATTTCGATGGAAATGGACTGAAGCTTCTTGGCTTCTTCCGCAAGCTGCACGCGCACTTTCTCTTCGCGCTTTTTGATGATGCGCAGCTCGTGCTCGATCTGCTTCGCGCTGCCCGACTCCGCCGGCACCGCAAGACGACGCGGCAGCAAGTAATTGCGCGCATAACCCGGGGCGACCTTTACCGTCGTGCCCATCTCGCCGAGGTTCGGCACATTCTCACACAGAATAACCTTCATCACTTCAACTCCTGTTGCGCAACCGCATTCCGCGAAGCGCCTAGCCTTGGGGTTCGTGCCGCAACCTAGCGACAACCTAAAGGTTTACCCCTACCATCCAACTAACTCATTACATCAAAAAATCCTGCGATCGTAATCTTCATCAAAGTCGTAATCGTCTTACTCTTAACTCTTCTTCGCCTTCACCACCCTAAGTCAAACCATCCCCCGACTTTGCTTTGCGGATCGCCTCCGCAAGCCGGTCAATCCGTTGCCGGAACGCCGCCCAGGTGTCGAACAATCCAATCGCGCCCAGCACCGGCAATCCAAAGTTGATGAATATGAAAACAATCAACGCCATCAACAGGAATCCCGGTGACAGCGCGTTCACGCCATACAAGAAAATCGCAAAACCATTCAACATATACACGGCGAACAGCGCCGTCGCCATGTTCCAGGAAACAAAGCGAAACTGCTCCGCGCCGTATTGATAATCAATCAGCCAAAGCACCGCCGTCGCGATCACAAACCAGACCATCCAGTCCGGCGGACGCATGTCCTTAAATGATCCAATCGGGCCCGGCTCGCCAAACCAACGCCGCAAAGCACCCGATGTCAGCGACACGAAAATGCATGTCGTCAGCAAGATCGCGGCGAACTGAAACCCGACGATAAGACCGCTCTTCTGCGCCTTCAAATACGTCATCGCCTCGACCTGTTCTTCAACTGTATCTGCCTGCTCAGCCGGCGCCGTTGTCTGGATCGACTGAACGAAATAGTCGAACAACGCATCCAACTGCGTATTCAGTTCTTGCCAGTTCAGCACCATATAGACGCCGACCACCCCGAATACCGCGCCCGACGTCAGCGAAACAACTTTTCCGTAGGTCCAACCCCGGCCAATGCCGAATCCGATGAGCAAACCGGAGCCGGCCAACAGCGCATAAATCAAAATCGTTCGCAGCGCAATTCCCGCCATCTGCGAGAACGTCACGAGCTCTTTCGCCAACACGCCGGCGGCATACGTCAGCGCGCCAAATCCCGAAATACCCAAGCCTGCGGCAACCACCGCGCACCCGAGCAATCCAAAAGCTTTCGGCCATTCTCCGCGGGCGGCGTACACCGCTAGCGGCACCGGAAACACCAGCACCGACAACACGTTCGGACCCAGCACGCACGTAGCGCCCGCGCTGAACACGAACAATCCCAGCCAAAGGCCGGTGTAGCGCATGGCCCCGTCCTTCCGGGGACCCGGTAGCCTAGTCGGCCACGTAGGGCAGCATCGCAATCTGCCGCGCCAACTTGATAGCCTTCGTCAGCATCCGCTGATGCCGCGCCGTGGCGCCCGTGATGCGGCGCGGAATGATCTTGCCCCGCTCCGTCACGTAGTGCTTCAGCAGACCGATGTCCTTGTAATCGATATAGACGACGCGATCCACCGTCAACCGGCAGACCTTGTTGCGTGACATCGCCTTTTTCTTTTTCTTCTTCGCGCGGGCTTTCGCCTTCACTGCAAAACGAGCCATTATCCGTATATCTCCTGTCTCATGCGTTCGTTAAAATGGAATGTCGTCTTCCGCGGGCAACGGTTCTTCAATGGTGCGCGGTCCAGGTTTCGATCCACCGCCTGCGCCGCCGCCCCCGGGGCGATCGCCCCAGTCAAGCTGCTGAACGCGCTCCGCGGTTATCTCGATCACGGTGCGTTTCTGACCGGACTTGTCTTCGAAATCGTTGCTGCGCAGCGTGCCTTCAACCAACACAGGCCGACCCTTGCGGAGATACTCGTTGTTGTACTCCGCCGTCTTGCCCCACGTCGTTACGTTGATAAACATGGTCTCTTCGCGCTTCTCGCCTTCTTTGGTTTTGTAAAACCGCGAGACCGCCAGACCCAGCTTGCACACTGCCATGCCCGAAGGCAGATACCGAAGTTCCGGATCGCGCGTAAGGCGTCCCGCAAGGAACACCTTATTCACATCCGGCATGCGGAAGTCCGACATACGACCGTTCCCCCTTTCGCGCTACCGTTTAATCGCCGTCGTCATCATCATCGCGGCGGCGTCCACGCGACGGACGCCGATCGTCATCATCATCATCGTCGTCACGGTCCGCGGTGCGCGCAGCGCTCGCCCGGAGTTCTGCCTCCGTGCGAACTTTCTGCTCTTCCTCGAGCCGCAACGTCTTGTCGTCGAACTTCACAATGAGATCACGGATTACGCTTTCGGTGAGACGGAAATGGTTCGCGAGTTTGCCTACAAAGGCCGCCACCGACTGGAATCGCAGCAGCACGTACACCCCTTCGGTGTACTTATCAACCTCATAAGCCAACTTTCGCTTGCCCCATGTCTCCGAGCGCACGATAGCTCCGCCATTGGACGTCACCAAGTTCTCGACGTCCTTTGCTATCGTCTGGATCTCATCGTCTTTAAGGTCTGGTTTGACGATGTAGAGCGCTTCGTAAGTGGTCAAGACAATTCACCTCCTCTAAACACAGTTCTGCCATACCGGCGGGTTTGGGCACAAACCACGAGTTTAGCAAACAGACACGCCCAGACTCAAACCGCCGCTCTCGCCCCAAACTGGCCCCCCGCAAGAAAAAGGGGCGGCCCGCAGGACCGCCCCCTATACCCCTCGATGACTATCCCAGCCTACGCGTGTTCGTGCGCTTCCAGCCAGCGCGTGGCGTCTATCGCCGCCATGCAGCCCGACCCCGCCGCCGTGATCGCCTGCCGGTAAATCTTGTCCTGAACGTCCCCCGCCGCGAACACCCCGTCAATATTCGTATACGTCGTCCCCGGCTTCGTGACGAGGTAGCCGGTCTCATCCATGTCCAACACGCCCTTGAACAGGTCCGTGTTCGGTTTGTGCCCAATTGCCGAGAAATATCCCACGCAAGGGATCTCCCGCGTGGCCCCCGTGTTTACGTCTTTCACCCGCACGCCGGTGACGCCGAGCTTCTCGTCACCCAGCACTTCATCGACCACGGAGTTCCACTCGCACACAATCTTGGGATTGTTCATCGCACGGTCCGCCATGATCTGGCTCGCGCGGAACTTGTCACGCCGATGCACGATATGCACGCTGCTGGCATAGTTTGTAAGGAAAATCGCCTCCTCCATCGCGGTATCGCCCCCGCCCACCACGACAATCGGCTTGTTGCGAAAGCGCGGCAACGCGCCATCGCACGTCGCGCACGCGGACACGCCCCGGTTCATATAAGTCTCTTCCGAGGGCAAACCAAGGTATTTCGCCGTGGCGCCCGTCGCGATGATAATCGTCTGCGATTGCCACGTCTGGCTACCGGAGGTCACGGTGAAAGGCTGCTTCGAAAAATCGATGCCAGTGATCGTTTTGGACTCAATGCGCGTCCCGAAGCGTTCGGCCTGCTGCTTGAACAGCTCCATCATGCGCGGTCCCGTTACGCCCTCCGGAAAGCCGGGATAATTCTCCACCTCCGTGGTCGTCATGAGCTGCCCCCCAGGGAGAATGTCCTTGCTGAACTCGCCCTCGAACAACAGTGGATTCAGGTTCGCCCGCGAGCAATACAGCGCCGCGGTGTAACCAGCCGGACCCGACCCAATGATGATTACCTTCTCCATGAGCACTCCTGCGATGTGTGTGTGAGAAGCCCCTGGCGGGGCCAAGCGTTGCAGCGAAAAGCCGCGCGGATTATACGGACGCGTATCGCGCGCGGCAACTTTGCGCGCGCGTTTCGGTTATGATAGGGGCTGTTCCGTGGTGTGAAATATGCATTTACGTTGGAGTCCTGGTGTGCGAATCGTTACTGCTGCTTTATCGTTACTGGCCTGTATCGCTTTTCTCTCCGGCTGCGGCGCGGATTCCGGCGAAGCGCCGAACGCAGATCGAGACGCCGCCGTCAAAAAACCTCCCCGCGTCGCGCGGGACACGCAGGAGTTTGACTTCGGCTTGGCCCGCCAGAACGCAGTCATAAAACACGAGTTCACCGTCACGAATCCGGGGCCAGACCCGCTGGAAGTGATGGTCGTGCAAACCACGTGCGGATGCACGGTCGCGAGCGTCAAGAAGGGCGAAATCATTGCGCCTGGATCAAGTATCCAAGTGCCGCTCGAAGTGAAACTGCACGGCAAAAAAGGAAACATCGAGTCAAAAGCGATTATTTCTTACGTCAACAACGCGAAACCGCTCGAACTGATTATGAAAGGCAGCGTCGCCGAGGAGTATCCCGATTCGCTCAACTTTGAAAAGTTCAAGCGCGGCGAGCGGCCTGAGGAAACCGTCGAACTGACCACCTACGACGGCCAGCCCCCTCTCGAAATAAAGGAAATGAAATACGACAAATCCAAAATCGAAGTGGTTTCCAAACCGGGCAGCGCCCCGGGCACCTACGAACTCCGCATCAGCCCGCTGGCGGACATCGCCCACGGCCCGTTCTCGGAAGGTCTAACCATCGTCACCAACGACACGGAAGCCCCGGAAAAACAAATCCTCGTGCGCGGCAGCGTGATCAAGAAGCTCGAAGGCGCGCGTAATCGCGTGGCCATGTATCCGGAAAAGGAAGGCGAACCCGCTTCGGTAGTCGTAGAGTTCAAGTCCCCCTACGGCGAACCCATCACCAACGCAACCGCGCAAATCACTCGGCCAAAACGGTTCACAACGTCCATCGAACCCCTAGCGTCGGACGGATCGCTGCGCGTTCGCGTTACCGCCGTCCGCGAAGCAGACGGCACCCTCAAGAAAGACTACCTGCGCGCAATGCTCACCGTATCCGCAACCGTCGGCGGCACGCAGGAAGAAGCAACAACCGAAATCTACCTCATGCCCAAAAAACCCGACGTCGAACTACCAGACAAAGCAGACCCCGACGCCCACGAACATGAAGACAACAGCAAAGGGCAGTAATCCAAAATCAAAACGAAGCATCCAACTCACTAAATAACTTCAACCAACTCAACCCGATTACCAAAAGGATCCCGAAACTCAAACCGCAAGCAACCAGGTATCGGCACCTGCTCCTCAATCACAACACCCTGCCGCGTCAGCGCCTCTCTCCAAGCTGCCAAGTTCGACACGCGATACGCCACATGCGCCTTGCTAGCGCGACGCTCCACGCCATCTTCGGTGCCGACATGAACCGCGCGATCGCCAACCTGCAACCAGAATCCGCCCCGCCCCCGTAACGATTCCGGCTTCTCTATCCGCGGCAGCCCCAGCACGCCACAATAAAATGCGATCCCCTCTGCTTCCATGCCCTTGGGAATCGTTATCTGCACATGATCAACGCCAAGTATCACGGCTTCCGGCGCTGTCATGCGATGGCGTGCGCCGCCTCATACGCCGCAATCTTGTCGGCATTTCGCAGCGTCAAACCAATCGTGTCCCAACCGTTCAACAAACATTCTTTCTTGAACGGATCCAACTCAAACGCAATGCTCGACCCATCCGGCTTCACAATCTTGTTGTTCGGCAAATCGATCGTCAGCGTGTAACCAACCTTCGCGCGCACTTCGCTAAACAACGCCTCGATCACCGCCGCATCCACGCGAATGGGCAGCATTCCATTGTTGAAGCAGTTGTTATAGAAAATGTCTGCATAGGACGGCGCGAGAATACAGCGAATCCCGTAGTCCAGCAACGCCCACGGCGCATGCTCGCGCGAAGAACCGCATCCGAAGTTGTCTTTCGCCAAAAGGATGCTCGCCCCCTCATACCGCGGCGCATTGAGCTCAAATTCGGAGTTCAACGAACCATCCGCATTGAAGCGCCAGTCAAAAAACAGCGCATCGTCAAAACCCGTCCGCCCTATACGCTTCAAAAACTGCTTCGGGATGATTTGGTCGGTATCGACGTTTTGCGCGTCCAGGGGTGCGACGATTCCAGTTAATGTTGTAAAAGGTTGCATGTCTACTCCGTATCCTCTTTCAGTTGCCGATGGGCCAACTCTGTTACCGTTGCCACGAATTCGCTGGCGGTACTCAACCATACGCGGACTTCTATGGGATCAACCTGCGCAAAGTCCGTATAGTCAAGGTCTTGTCGCGCCGCGAATAAGCGATTGTAGAATCTCCCCAGTTCCTTCGAAACAGATCCTGGCTTTACCAAATGTACCGCGAACAAGCTCAATACACCGGAATGCTTCTTCGACGTGTGCCCTTTCGCGTGCAACGCAGCGGTCACAGCGTAGAAGCAGGCGTAATAGATTCTATTAAGCGTCCCATGCCAGTGGGTTGTTGCAGCCAATTCCCGAGCTTCATCAAGTGTCTCATTCGCACGGTCAACTCGATATCGAACAATTTCTTCGCGTGACAGGTTCACACCGCGATGCCTTCTTTGCTCACTTCGTCATAGAACTGTGTGATGCGCACATTGCCATGTTCCCATTCGTCTTGTGTCCGGAACAGCGGTACCACTGCCTCTCCGGTCTCAAGCGTGAGTTCGAATAAATCATCCAGAACTCGATTTTTTATGGCTGCGGACGATTCATCCAGGAGAATGAGAAAATCCCAATCGGAATCGTTGTCCGCATCGCCCCGCGCGTGCGAGCCAAAAAGGACGATCTTCGCCGTGGGCTGCGTCGCATGAACGATTTTTTTAACTCTTTCCACGATTCCATCGGAAACCTTACTCACAGTGCCTGTCCTTGTTTTCGGTTAATCATCCGACGATCTCAACGTCGTCGCGGAACACCATTCATTCGTTTGAACCCTAATTATATTGCCAATTGCGAATGTCTACGAAGTGCCCTTTGATCGCGGCCGCAACCGCCATCGCCGGACTTACCAAATGCGTACGTCCGCCTTTGCCCTGTCGCCCCTCAAAGTTGCGGTTCGACGTCGATGCACAACGGTCGCCCGGGTTCAACCGGTCATCGTTCATCGCGAGGCACATCGAACATCCCGCTTCGCGCCACTCGAATCCCGCTTCTTTGAATACCTTATCCAAGCCCTCTTTCTCGGCCTGCTCTTTCACCTGATGCGATCCGGGCACCACGATCGCCTGATCGATCCTCGGATTGATCTTGTATCCCTTCACCACCTTCGCCGCCGCGCGCAAATCTTCCATGCGCCCGTTCGTGCACGATCCCAGAAACATCTTGTTGATCGTCACCTGCGTCAGCGGCACGCCTTCATCCAGGCCCATGTACTGCAACGCCTTCTCGGTCGACTGTCGCGTATTCGCATCGTCGATCTCGCGCAACACCGGCGTCTTGGTAGATACACCGGACACCATCCCCGGTGACGTGCCCCAAGTGACCTGCGGCTCAATGTCTTTCGCATCCAACTCGACAACCACGTCGTATTTGCAGCCGGGATCGGACGCAAACTGCTTCCACTTCTCGACCAGCTTCTCGTGCGATTCGTCTTTCAAATACTCGCGGCCCTTCAGATACTCGAATGTCTTTTCGTCCGGCGAGATGAGGCCCGCGCGCGCGCCGCCTTCAATCGACATGTTGCACACGGTCATGCGGCCTTCCATGCTCAACGCGCGAATAACGTCGCCGGTATATTCGATCACATAACCCGTGCCGCCCGCGGTGCCGATCTTGCCGATGATCGCGAGTATCACGTCTTTCGCCGTGATGCCGTTTGGCAACACCCCGTTCACGCGCACTTCCATCGTCTTCGATTTCTTCTGCAACAAGGTCTGCGTCGCCAGCACGTGCTCCACCTCGCTGGTGCCAATACCGAAAGCCAGCGCGCCGAACGCGCCGTGTGTCGACGTATGTGAATCGCCGCACACAATCGTGAAGCCCGGCTGCGTCAATCCCAGCTCCGGCCCAATCACGTGCACAATGCCATTACGCCGATCCGACATGTCAAAGCACGCCACGCCAAACTCGTCGCAGTTTTTCTTCAACGCTTCAATTTGCAGGCGCGACATCTCATCGCGAATCGGCATCGACCGATCCGTCGTCGGAATGTTGTGGTCCATCGTCGCAAACGTGAGGTTCGGACGCCGCACCTTACGCCCTGCAAGACGCAACCCCTCAAACGCCTGCGGCGACGTCACCTCGTGCACATAGTGCCGATCGATGTACAGGACTGCTTCCTTCCCCGGCTCATCCAACACCAGGTGCGCGTCCCAAATTTTTTCGTAGATATTCTTCGCCATCTTCATTCACCTTCTCGTCACTACTCACTGCTATGCGCTGTGATGTTCTCGTTCCCAAGCTCCGGCTTGGGAACGCACTTGTTCGCGAAGCTGTGCTTCGCGTGCGGCCTACTCCGCGCTATACGCGCCGCTCACGTTCCCTTGCCCATCGACAACGATCAACTTCTTACCCTGTCCAATCGGCACGGACTTACCGCCAATGCTGATAACACTGTTCGCAATCGTAAAATTTATCGTGCCGAACTGCACCGCGGTCACGCCCTTGGCGTATTCGTAAATGAACGTGTTATTGCCCGTGCCGCTCTTGCCGCCTGCCGGCGCGCGGTCGTCGGACGAAATCACCACGCCACCGCTCCGCGATTCGCCGTCGAATTTCATGTCGCGCACGGCAATGCGCACATCACCAATGTCCGTGATACCGTATCCGTTCTTGGAATAGGTCTCGCGCGTTGCAGTCGCCTGCCCTTTGCCGGAAGCCGATTTCGTGCTCAAATCGATTGCCGTTTTGAACGGCATCTTCGCCAGTTTCCGCTCCTCCGGACCCAACGCCGCCTCCGGTTGCACGTCATACTGCACATCCGCGGGCGCGGCCATCGCCAACTGCTCCGGCGGCAGCGCCGGCTCGACCGGTTCGGTGGGTTCCGTCGACGGTATCGATGCGTCCGCCGCTTCCCCTTCTTCCGCCTTGTCGCCCTTGCCGCCAACCAGTCCAAACGTCATGCGACTCATCAGCGTGCGCTTCTCTTTTGGCTCTTCGGCCGTTTCTGGCTGGGAAGGTTCAGCGGAAGCGGTTTCCGTCTCCGGTGCTGCTGTCGCCTCGGGCGTCGATTCCTGTGCATCCACAGTCACCGGCTCAGCGGCGACAACTTCGGGTTCGGAAACTGCGGCAGGTGCTGCCGATTCCACCGGTTCGGATGCAGCGGTCTCTTCCGTTGTGACGGACTCGGTATCCTCCGATTTCTTTCCGCCCACCAATCCAAATGTCATGCGACTCATCAAGGTGCGTTTCTCGCCGCTCTCGGCTTCTGAAGCTTCGACAGGTTCGGCCTCCGCTGTTTTCTCCTGTTGCTTCGCCTCTTTCGCGGCAAGTTTCTCTTGTTCTTTCTGCGCCTTTTCTTCCTGCTCGGCTTCCCGCTTCGCGGCCTTCGCTTCGCGCTCTTCTTGCTCGCGCGCTTCCTTTGCCAGGCGCTTTTCTTCCTTCCGCGCAGCCTTCGCGTCGGCTTCCTGCTGTTTCGCTTCGTCCGGTTCCTTGTCACCGCCCACAAGACCAAAGGTCATGCGGTTCATCAAACCCGGCTTCTCTTCTGCGTCAGCGCTCTTGGTCTCTTCGGTTTCAGCGGCCTTGCGCGCCTTCTTTTGTTCCTTGGCCGCGCGCTTCTCGGCTTCGCGCTGCTGCTTTTCTTCTTTCTCGCGCGCCTTGCGCTCTGCCTTTGTCTCCGTCTCAGCAGAGGCGTCTGCCGTCTGCGTTTCGTCTGGCTTCTCGCTGCCGCCGATAAGGCCGAAGCTCGCCTTGTTCATCACGTTCTTCGTGCTCGCACACCCCGGCGAAACCACCAAAGCAGCGATACACATCGTCGTAACTGATTGAAAAAATATCTTCTGCATAATTGCCTTCATATCGAATCCAACCCCCGCGTTGTATTCAAAATCCATTGACTGTTAGAACGCATTTTCCTCTATGGACTGCAGTAGCCCGCCGCGGCGGACTACTGCTTTGGCTTAAAATCACCACCAAGCAACTTCACTGGCAGGGCGAGCATCCTCGCGAGCCGTCTTCCGTTCTTCATCGCACTATCGCAACACGTCTAAAAACTCATCAAGCATTGTACTTTCGCAGCACATCATCCAGCGCCTCGCGAAGCAGCACCGCCTCGCCCACGCCCATCCGCTTGGCCAAACGCGCCAACCCCGCCAACTGGCCCTGCGTGTAGTGGCTTGTCTTCGTCACCATGCGCTCCTCACGCGCCAGACAGACCTTGTTCCGGCCTCCCGCCTTCGCGCGATACAACGCCTCGTTCGCCTTGCGCACAATGTCCACGCACGTCGCACCATCATCGGGATAAGACGCCAGCCCAGCACTTACGGTAAGCGAGAATTTTAGCGTTTGATCGCCGTCGTAAACAATTCCACCGCCGCCAATCGCGCCACGGGCCGACTCCGCCAACAGAAACGCCTCTTCCTTCTCCACGCCCGGAAGAATCGCCGCGAACGCATCGCCTCCATACCGGACGACCTCCGCCCGCGATCCAAATGATTCGCCCAGCGCACCCGACAACCATTCCAGTACTGCGTCGGCCCGCTCCCGCCCATGGTTCTCGTTCAACGTCCCAAACAGGTCAACGTCAAACAACGCCATCGACAGCGGCTGCTCGCTCGCCACCGCATGCGTCAGCGCCGCGTCAAACGCGGCGTAAAAGCGCTCGAAATACTGCGCCCGCGGAAATGAAATCGAATGAGTTGTACTTGCCATGGTTATATGTCCCATATAAAATGTACCATGTGCAATATACATATGTCAACATATGTACTGAGATTTCTTGGATCTTCTTCACGCTTTTTATAAGTAGTCAATTTACTACAAACAGTCTTCATTAGATCCTTAATTTGCAGCGCCGCCGTAAATTCGGTAGTTGCCGCACGCCATGAACCAGAGTCCGCAGCAGCCATTGGTTGCGGACAATCGGGAAAAGTGGACTCGCCCGATTCCCATATGCTATTCTCTCGCGCCGTGCCGGTGTAGCTCAGTTGGTTAGAGCAGTGGAATCATAATCCACGTGTCCGCGGTTCGAATCCGTGCACCGGCACCATTTCTTTTTCCCCACCCTGGAGGCAGCGCCGTGGGCGACGCCGCACAGCACTTGCTCGAACGGGCCGGGAGGACCATCGCCACCTACCGCATGCTCGCCCCCGGCGAAGCGGTTTTGGTCGCGGTGTCCGGCGGCCCGGATTCAATGTGCCTGCTGCATGTCCTGGTCGATCTCGGCTATCGCGTCCATGTCGCGCATTTTGATCACCAAACCCGAAACGGCCAAAGCGCGGAGGACGCGTCCTTCGTGCGCGAAGCTGCCGCGGCCCTGGGTCTGCCGTTCCATTCCGAAAGCCGTCCCATCGCGCAAGAGGCGCGCGAGTTTGGCGTGTCGTTCGAAGCCTACGCGCGCGCGGCGCGTTATTCGTTCCTACGCAAGGTCGCGGATGCGTGCGCATGCACCGCGGTCGTCACCGGTCACCATGCCGATGACCGCGCGGAAACTGTCGTCATGCGGTTGTTGCGCGGCACTTGGCCGGGCGGTCTTGGCGCGATTCCCCCCGTGCGCGAAGACCCGGATGGCCGGCGCGTGGTGCGCCCGCTCATTGACTGCACGCGCGCGGAGATCCTCGCCTACCTCGCGGAACGCGGCATCGCCTATCGCACGGATGAAACGAACGCGGACACGCTCCACTATCGAAACCGCGTGCGACACGATCTGCTGCCGCGCTTAACGTCGGAGTACAACCCCAACCTGCGCGAAGCGCTGTGCCGCCTCGCGGAATTGCAACACGACACGGCCGAGGTAATTGTCGCCGCAACGGACGCGCTTGCCGAGGAATGCATGGATGGCAACGCGATCGATCGCGTTGCGTTTGCGCGCGGCGCCGCTGCTTGTCAGCGGGAATTGCTTGCGCGCTGCGCAAGGCCGCGCGGAAACGCCATCACCATCGACAGAATCGAGCGCGCGCGCCGATTCGTTCTGGAAGGCCCCACGCACAAGACCTTTGATTTCGGCGGCGGCATGCACCTGCGCAACGAACGCAGCCTGACCTATTTGCTCGAATCGCAGCCCGCCGATGAACCCGAGGACAATTTCGCGCTGGCGGTCCCCGGTTTCACCGACTATCGCGACCAGACGTTTCACTGCCGCATCCTCGATCAGCCCCTGGTCATGCCAATCAAAGCCATTTGCACGCCGTCGCGCCAGGTCTTCGACGCGGACAGAATTATCGGACCCCTCACGGTGCGCGCGCGGCGCGATGGCGACCGCTTCACGCCGCTCGGCTCGGCAACGCCGAAGAAACTCAAGGATTATTTCATCGACCGCAAAGTGGCGCTGCCCCTGCGCGATTCGGTGCCGCTGATCTGCGCGAGCGATGCGATCATCTGGGTAGTCGGCCATGGCATCGACGCGAGCGTCGCCGTCACGACGTCCACAAATCGATTCCTGCTCGTCGAGGTGCACGATGCAACTGCGTGAGGAACCGCTGATTTCCCGCGAAGCGATTGCCGCGCGCGTTGCGGCGCTGGGCGCGGAAATCTCATCTCACTATGCCGGCCGCGAACTTTCAGTCGTCGTAGTGCTCAAAGGCGCCATGATCTTCGCAGCAGACCTTGTCCGCGAAATAAGCGTGCCGATCACCATCGACTATGTTCGCGCGCAAAGCTACGACGGAAATCAGTCGACGGAAAAAGTGCGCCTCAGCGTCCCCCCGGATCAATCGCTGTCGGGAAAACATGTCCTTCTCATCGAAGACATTCTCGATACGGGGCGAACAACGTCCGCGCTCATCGATTGCGTCCGCGGAATGTCCCCCGCCTCCCTCGCTTTATGCGTGCTGCTCGACAAACCCGGCAACCGCGCCATCAGAATAAAAGCCGACTTCATCGGCTTCGAAATCGGAAACGAATTCGTCGTGGGCTACGGACTCGACTACAACGAAAAATACCGCGAACTAAAGCAGATTCACGTCCTCAAGTAACCGCGAATCAACTATCTTTTTTGGACTGCGGTAGTCCGCCGCGGGGACTACCGCTTTGGCTGAAGCGGATGTCGAACAGCCCATACGACGAACAAAGATTTCTCACTCCGACAAGACAAAAAAAAGAGCACGAGGTTGACCTCGTGCTCTCCACTAAAAACTGTCTAAGTGAACCGACTACGCAAAACCCTGCATGATCTTCGCAAACGCCTCGTTTGACGGACGCACACGCGACTCCGGAAGGTGCGCGAGCGGCTCGTCAATAATGTTGATGTGTTCGTCAAAAGGCACGATATTCGAATTGTAATAAACCAACCCGGTGTAGAACAGGTTCTTCTCGCGCGCCTGCCCCAGCAACTCAATCGCCTTCGTGCGGCAGCTCGTGTCGTAATCCAGCTCCAGTTTCTTCAGCGTCACGCGCGAACCGTCATGAAGCGTCACCACTTTCGTAGTGCCCGGTTCATATTCCACCGCGATGTTCTCGAAATGCGGGATGAAATCCATCTCGTGCAGCGGCTCTTCGTGGTCGCGCGCGTAGGTCTGGCTCTTGGTGGAACCTTCATGGTTGTTGAACGTCACGCAGGGCGACACAATATCCAGCACCGCCGTGCCGTTGTGCGCCAGCGCCGCTTTCATCAGCGTGCGCACCTGCTGCGTATCGCCGGAGAATGACCGCGCGACAAATCCGCACCCCAACTCAACCGCCAGCGCGCACAGGTCGATCGGCATGCTTTGAATCGTGATGCCGCCCTTCATGATCGTGCCCTTGTCCGCGGTGGCCGAAGCCTGGCCCTTGGTGAGACCGTAGCATCCGTTGTTCTCCACCACGTACAGCATGTTCACATTGCGGCGCACCATGTGGCAGAAGTGACCCAGCCCGATGGACGCGGTATCGCCGTCGCCGGAGATGCCGATGTTCACGAGCTTGCGGTTTGCGAGATTCGCGCCCGTCGCAATGGTCGCCATGCGGCCATGCACCGAGTTGAAGCCGTGCGCCTGATTCAGGAAATAGTTCGTCGTCTTGCTCGAACAACCGATGCCGCTCAGCTTCGCCACATCGTGCGGCGCAATGCCAAGCTCGTAAAACGCCTTGATGATCGAGCTGGTGATGGCGTCGTGGCCGCAGCCCGCGCACAAGGTGGATTCAGCGCCCTGATAATCTTTCTGTGTGAGACCGATTCGGTTGGTCTTCGGTGCTTTTGCGGGAGCGGGGGCGACGGTGCTGCTCATTAGTTCCTTTCCTTTACGGCGGCATGGTGCAATGCCTGCTGCACGATGGTGTCCGCGTCAATTGGCAAACCGTTGTAATGCAGAATGCTTCGAAGCTTCGGCGCGATCTCCGGAAACTCGCTGCGAAGAATCCCCGCGACATGCGCGTCGCGGTTCTGCTCCACCACCAGCACGTTCGGGTACGCATCGCAAAACTTGGTCACCGCGCCGCCGACAGGCAATGCGCGAATGCGCAGATAGGCTGTCTTGATGCCGTGGTGGTGTTCGAGAATATGGCGCGCCTCTTCCACGGCGAAATCACTCGATCCATATGCAATAAGTCCAACCAGCGCGCCATCAACGTCCTGCACCACTGGCGCCGGCACGCACTCGCGCGCCGTATCAAACTTCTTCGAAAGCCTGTCAATGTTGCGCTGCCACACGTCCGCTTTTTCGGAATACGCGGCCGTTTCCGTGTGGCCCGTACCGCGCGTGAAATAGCCCGCGTTCGGATGATCGGTGCCCGGCAGCGTGCGGTACGGAATGCCGTCGCCGTCCACATCGCGATACCGCGCGAATGTGCCGTTCTTCGACAGGTCTTCCGCGTTCAGCACCTTGCCGCGATTGATCGGCTTCGATGGCGGCTCGAACATGTCCGACATCCATTTGTTCATGCCGAGATCGAGATCGCTCATCACAAACACAAGCGTCTGAAACTTCTCCGCAAGTTCCAGCGCTTCCATCGAAAACTCGTAGCATTCGCGCACGCTTCCCGGAATCAGCAGGATGTGTTTGCAATCGCCGTGCGAAAGCATGTACGCCTTCGCGATGTCGCCCTGGCAGGTGCGCGTCGGCAGGCCCGTGCTCGGGCCCATGCGCTGCACGTCAATCACCACCGCGGGCACTTCCGCGAAATACGAAAGACCGGCCATCTCCGCCATCAGCGAAATGCCCGGCCCCGATGTCGCGGTGAACGCGCGCGCCCCGGCCCAACCCGCGCCCAACACCATCCCCAGCGCGGCCAGCTCGTCTTCCGCCTGCACCACCGCATATGTGTTCTTGCCGTTCTCTTCACGGCGATACTTGTCGAGGAATCCGATCAAATACTCGCACACGCTGCTGCTCGGCGTTATCGGATACCACGCCGCGACCGTCACGCCGCCAAACACCATGCCCAAGGCCGAAGCCTGATTGCCTTCGATGAGGATCTTGCCATTGGCGCGCGTGCTGCGTTGCAATGCAAACCCGGATTGGCGCGGAAGGTTCTGCTCGGCGTATTCGTATCCCGCTTCCGCCGCGCGCGTATTGAGCTCCGCCGCCTTCGCCTTCTTCGAGAACTGCCACGACACCGCCGCGCGCACTTCGTCCATCTCGATGCCGAGCAGGTACGCAACGACACCAACATAAATCATGTTGATCACCATCTTGCGCAGACGTGTCTCTTCGCAAACGGTATTCACAATCTTGTTGAAGGGAACCACAAATACGGTGAGGTCGTCGCGTGTCACGAGATGCTTCAACGCTTCGCGCACGATCAACATCGAGCCCGGCTGCAACTCCGCAATGTCTTCCGCCGCGGTCTGCGGGTTCATCGCGATGCAGAGGTCCGTGCGGTTACGCGCGCACTGCCACCCATGATCGCTCACGCGAATTGTGAACCACGTCGGCAGCCCCTGGATATTGGAAGGGAAAAGGTTCTTGCTGTTCACCGGAATGCCCATCGTGAAGATGGACCGCATCAGGATATTGTTGGCCGACTGACTTCCCGATCCGTTTGGGGTCGCGATGCGGATTACGATGTCGTTGACCTTCGGACCTTGCTCCGGCGAGGCGCTTTGTTGCGCCGCGTCGGCGACTGCTTGACTCATTCGAACTGACTCCGGACTCCGGTCACGCGCGAGGCGTGATTGGTTTCTATGCGACTGTACACGGGTGAACGAAACGTAGCGTCACAGTATTCGCGGACCAGAGTAGCCCTCGTGAGCCGGCGCATGGCCGCGTCTCCCGTAAACTCTATCCCGAGAATGTCTTAAGGTATGCGCGGCCAAGCCCGAACGGCTGCGCTCCCGGCTGCAAAACGGTCGTATTCACTTCCGCCACCCGGCCATACAAGCCGGGTACTTTTCAGCAAAACAGCGAAATTTCTAAACCTTTATAAAATACCTGATTACGACTGCTTAGTCAAGGAGCGCCAATGCCGCGGATACGGATCGCTGTGAATTCATAGGCCCCGGCGCCAAGCATCGGTAATGAGGATGATCAGCGGGCACTGTATTGACTTGATATGGTCGCCGAGGGATTCTGCCGCCGACGTCGCACACAATTCGGCATTCTTCCGAGCGCCAACGGCGCACCACGGTTCCCAGCCTGGGCCGTCAGGCCCAGGATCGACGCCCGCCGCAGCCGAGGCCTGCAGGACCGACACGAACATCGCCCACTCACGAAATCTCAGGTCATGCGCCCCCACGGAAGGCCCTTCAGATCTTTCCGGACTCCACGCTTGCCACTGCTTTGCGCCCCAGGATAGCCACCATATAGATCAACGGCGCGAAGCGTTCGTCCTTCGTGAGGCCCTGCTTGTAGCGATAATAGATTTGCTGCACGATCACCGCCAGCTTCATCAGCGCGAGCACGTAGTAAAAGAGGATGTTCGAAATGTCCCTGCCGGTGCGCGCGGCATAGATCTCCGCGAGTTGCATGCGCGTCAACGCCCCCGGTTCCGTGGTGATAAAACTCTGCACGACGTTCATGGCGTCGTCCGTTGGTTCGATCCAATAACCGAGCGTCGTGCCCAAGTCCGCAAGCGGATCGCCTATCGTCGCCATTTCCCAATCGAGCACGCCGATGATCTTCGTGATGTCGTTGGGGTCCAACACAATATTGTCGAACTTGTAATCGTTGTGGACCAGCACCGCGGCCTCAATCAGGTTGCCGACTTCCTGTTCGGGC
>CALEZK010000209.1 GCA_937928585.1 uncultured bacterium
CCCCGCGTTGAACGCAACGAGCGCATCATAAAGACGTTCAACGGAATTTTCGACGCCACAGACCGCCCCCAGGCAGGGCGATTAGCAACACGGGTAGGGCAAGCGTCCTCGCCACCGGACTCCACAATCGATTTTTCCTCATGCCAATACCAGCGAAAACGCCCTACGCTTCGTCCCACAATCTTCTTTTCTTGAATCGTGCGGCGGCTCCGGCGCACCATAGCGCATCATGCCGGTCAGCACATCCGTTCATATCAGCCATTGTCTGAAATACATCATCAATCTGCGCCCAAAATCGATTCTCGACATTGGCTGCGGTTTTGGCATGTGGGGTTTTCTCACGCGAATGTATCTGGACATTAGCGAAGAACGCGTGCAACCGGAAACATGGCAACTGCGGGTCGACGGCCTCGAACTCTTCGAACCCTACATCCTCTCGCACCAGCGCTCGCTGTATTCCAACATCTTCATCGGCGACGTCCGCGAGCTGGCACCGAAAGTCGACAATTACGAGTTAATCATCGCGGGCGATGTCATCGAGCACCTCGACAAAGCCGATGGCGAAACCGTCATTGAGCAACTCTACGAAAAGGCCACGCGCGCGCTACTCGTAAACATTCCGCTCGGTGAAGGCTGGGAACACCCGGAGCGACACGGAAACCCCGGTGAACTCCACCGCAGCCAGTGGTACATCGAGGACTTTCATCCGTACCCGAACATCGCGGAAACATTCACCCTGCCGGCTGGTGCATACGGCAGTTTCTATTGCCCAAAAGGCTGCCCAAGCGAAGATCGCGCTATCGGCCTCATGAGCCTCGCCGACCGTCGTCGCAACGAAGATCGACCCGATCGCGCGCTGCACTACGCGCAAAAAGCGCACGCGCTAGTACCGGAAAATCGCGACGCCGCGCTCTTTCTCGTGGATCTCCTGCTCCAACAGAGCAAGATGAACGAAGCAGCAACAACACTGCAAAACGCAATCCACCGTGACCCAACATTCCACTACGCCTACATCGCGCTAGCAAAAATCCTCCGCGCCATGAACCGCTCCCCCGAAGCCACCGAAATCGCCAAACAACTGCTCACCCAACCCGCCATCCCCCCGGATCTGCGTGCACAGGCGGAATCATTGGCGAACGCGTAAGCATTGTTAGGTTAACCGTCTCGCAACGCCTTGTCAGCCGATGCGGACTCTACCAGCGCGGCACAAAAACGTGTTCCACTCAGGTTTTCGTAAGCCTTGTTGGCCTATCTCATTTCGTAAATTGGCAGTAATAAATCGCCCGGACCGCAATCGAGTGCTCGAATACTTACGGCGCAACCTCAAACCGATAGTTCCATCGTCGGTTTGGGGCGCTGTCACCGTTCAGCCCTAGTTCTGACACGTCGCCAAATCCTTGAATGTTGTCGGCCCAATGGAAATCGAAACTGGGGGTGTCATTCGCCTCGTTCACACTTGCGCGTGGAACACTGAGTTCCAGCTTGGCGTCATGCACGCGATAGCTTCCCGTACCGACACTGTACCACCCTCCATCCTTCCACGCCTTAATCGTCGTCTCTGTGTCGCTGGGCGTTTCCAGGTTGATCACATAGTCGTACCCGAGCCAACCCGTTCCCGCATTCTGATCCGCATCAATCAATACCAACATCCAATACGGATCGGAGTGCGGGGTGATCGTCTTGCTTGTCTGCGCGTAGAAGTAGAGGTTCGCATCGTCATACGCCGCCTTCGCAATTACGAAATCGTTCCGCCCCGTCGTGTTCACATACCGCACATTGCCATAGCCTAGAAAATCGCGGTGCGTCACATCGCCGATTGTATCCCGATACTCCGGCGTCACACTCCCCCAATCCGCAAACACGCCATCTATCGTAATCGCGCTAGGCCCCGCCGACTTCGGACGATCCCGCACGCCCTTAAACTTCCGCACCCAACCCGCAAGCTGGTAATAATAATTGTCCGTGTGCCCGCCGCGCATCGGCTCGCAATCCCGGCTGTACTCATGCGTGTACTGATCGACAAATAAACCGCCCTCGTAATAGCTCGTCGCGTCCGTGTACTTGCTCCACTCCGTATAGCGACCCGCCGTCCACTCGTTCCACCCCGTCACAAAAACAAACTGCGGGTCCAACTCGATCGCCCGCTTCCACTGCTCGTCGAAATTCAGCCCAAGATTCACCGCATCCGGACGCGTGTCCCTTGCGCCGTTGTGCCAACTCCGCCCCATCGCCCCGCGCACGTCGCTCATCGGCGCTGGACCCGGCGTGTTCGGCAACGCATTCTGCGCAACACCTACACTCACCTGCTCCACCTCGCCCTTGCTGTTCTTAAACGCGTGCTGCGGATACACCTCCAGCCAACTCCACTGGTCCGGTCCGCTCGGCCCATTCCAATAGTCCGGCATCGGACGCCGCCACGTGAAAAAATCCCGCATCGCATCGTCCTTGCAGAATTCCACATTCGCAAGAATCAACGGCTTCCCATCCCAACGAAACCAAAGTTCGCTCCACAGCCCCGGCTTGTACAGATCATTCCAAATCCGATCCACCACTGGCATCGGATCGCCAAACGGCGCAATAAACGCAATCGACGGCGTCCGGTTCCCCTCCGCACGCATTTCCGTATACGTGCGGCACAACGCCTCGTACTCCTCCTTCCACGTAAACGGCGGATTCGTCGTATCAAAAAAAATCACATCAATCCCCGCATCCGACAACATGCTCGCATGCTTCCGAATCACAAAAGGATCCCGCATGCAGTAATACCCCAGCTCCGGCTCCCCCCAATGATGCGGCGCACCATTATTCGGCCACTCAATCGTCTTGGAATCCCCCGCCGCTGCAATAATCTTCGTATTGTCATTCGGCCCACCCGCATTCGGCACATGCCACGTCCAATAGAAGATACCAACATATTTGTTGGGCCGAATGCTTTTCGCTTCCGAAAACTCCGGCAAATCTCTATCGGCGTTATCGCTGGCATACCAACTGTCGGCACCGATATCCATGGCGCATAGAGGCAGAGCCTGTATGCCTAGTCCTAAAAGAAATGTCGTCCCGCATAGCAATCGAAAAAATTCTCGAAAGTCGCTCATACCGCTATACTTTCCCCGAAACCGTAACGTGATGTTCTTCCTGAGTTTCTAACAACAGCCAATCTTTCGCGGGCATTTCATACTGAAAAACCCTAGTAGGCCCCAAGCTACGTATCTCGCGCGCAAACTTGGCTTTTAAGCTGCTAAAGGAGGGATCAACTATTCGAAGAATCCGCGTTGGGCTTTCGTTAAACCACTGTGCAATATATTCATTAATGTGATCATCACGGAATGAATATCCGATAACCACAAGATCCTCAGTCTTTCCAAGCTCCTTCCGAAACGCAGCCAACAAATCCAGAAAAGGACCCTCGGCAGTAAGCTTATTCCGCTGACCAAATAGAATTGCCGGAATATTCTTCGGACTTCGCACCTCCGACTGTTGAATTTTGTCAATCGTTCGACGAGGCAGCATCCCGCTGGCTGGCTTTCCCGTGGCACGGTAAACCCAATCCAGAGAGCCATGCAGCTTAATTAAGAATATTCCACTCGCGGGTTCTCGAAATTGCCCGAGGCTCATCCATCGCTTGATACTTGTTTCAAAATCATGGCCATCAGCTTGAGCCGCCAACTCCACAGTGTTGTCATAATTTAGAGTCGCGATAGTCAAATAATCTTGTTCGCCAATTGATGCAAACAGTCCCTTCAGATAATTGACTTTCGAACGATCATCAATCCAAACATGTTCAGCCAATGACTTAACTGTCCTAAGAGAGGCATTTTCAAATAACTTGTCAGACGCGGGTGCCACCAGTGACAGCACCGCGTTCTTAAATGCGTATTCAAATACACTTGAATCAGATCTACGACGGTTTTTGGCTTGTTCAACACACTTAACAAAAACATCAAATGCAATTCGCGCTACGTCGTCAGGACTTCCGATCGAACGATTAGAGGACCCGCGTGGACGCGCGGGAGACGACGGCATTATAGAGTTCACAATTTCATGAAATATGGAATCCCGCAACTGGTTAGCATTCCAATCTTGCGCCTTAATCTCTAAAAGCCGTGGGTGCCACGATGTAACAAATGGGGCGATTTCCAGTTGCGACCTTTTGGACAGCAATTCCAAGGCGCCAACGAGCTGCTCAATATCTATCCCATCTAATCCTACAACGCCCTCTCCTCGCGTGAAATTGTACCCAACGGTTTGCGCGCA
>CALEZK010000210.1 GCA_937928585.1 uncultured bacterium
TCTTGATAGGATCGCGACTGCCGTTCCAAATCGGTTTGCGCCTGGTAAATCGCCTTGAAAGTCTCGACATCCTCCAACAACTTGTACATTTTCTGGATATCGTCCATCGGCTTCTGAATGTCCTCCGCAATTGCGCGCTGCCCTTGGCCCAGTTCGTCAAGCGCTTGCTCCTGATGTTGCGCCGCCGCATCCATTGCCTGTTCACGCGATGTGTCATCTGCAGGCGCGCCGGCAAGCTGTTCGCTGCTCTTGTTCATATGTTCGCGCGCGCGCTGTAATGATGCGGCGGTTTCTTGCAGCGTCTTCTTGAACTCCTTCTCGATATCGAACACAGCCGCGGATTCCGCTTCGCGCGCGAGATCCTTCGCAGCTGCTTCCGCCTGCTGGGAGAGCGCCGATTGACGCTCCGCGAGTTGCGCGAGTTTCTCTTGTACGTCCGCGCCACCTCCCGGTGCGTTTTGTAACGCTTGCGTCTGTGCCAAGATTTCCTGCTGCTCTTTTCCAAGCGATTCGACCATGGCCTCCAATTCGCCGTATTTCTGGCGCAAGTCGTCTGCGGTGGTTTCCTGTTGTTCGAAGGATTGAAGTTGCTCCTCCGAAATAATGGTTATCTGGTGCGAAGGTGTCGCGACGGTATGCGGATTGCCCGGGTGTGCGTCGGTAGCAGTCGCGTATAAGTCAATGATGTCCCCAGGTCGCACGCCGAGGTCTTTCAGATCGAGCCGTTCGAGCAAGGCTGACTGCGTTTCGCCTTTTTCGCTCGCGAGTATTGTCTTTGGGCTGTCGCCGGACTGATTAAGCCCGCGATACAGCGTAACGCTTGAAACGCCAAGATCGTCGGAAGTTTCGATCTGTATGGGAATCTCCGCCGTAGGAATTGCGAATGCCTGACGCCCGGGCGAGATAATGTTGATCACCGGCTCTTCGTCCGGTTGAACGTCAATTAATGCAAAGAATCGATCCCGCCCCGCGTTGCCATCCACGTCGACAAGACTCGCCTCCAGTTCGCCATGGCGATCAATCATGAAGCTGCCTTCCGCAATCTGCGGATCCTTCCCCGGCGCAAACGGTATCTCCACGCCGTCGACCCGAAGCGAACTGGTTGCCAATGGCCTGTTTGACGCGATGATCAGCGTCGTTGTTGTGCCTTCGTAAGCGCGAATGAGCGCGGGGTCGCCAATCTGCCGGGTTTTCGGCGGGAGTCCCGTATAGGCGGGATAGTCGTAGCGAACGCTTACATCCACAATGCGGGGCACCTTGCTCGTCGTCAACGCATACCGTTTGCTGCGTCCCCGGTTGAATCGCGCATGATACGCGTAGGCCGCGCGCACATGTTCAATAACTTGTGAATAGGCGCCATCGAGTTCCCGCAGCATGGGTAATTCGGCAGTGACCACGCCGTTCTCATCTTCCAGAACGAGAGTTACATCACCCGGCTGTATCCCTTCCGCAATAGCTCGAATGGTTGCGCTTTCGCCATAATCCACGATGAGACCCGCCGGCTCCAAGATAAGTTTGGTCGGGCTAAATGGCGGATGATCTCCATAGGGATCGTAGTAGCGTGGCAATACCGCTTGAAAGACGCCGGCAAATACGACGGCAGAGACAGCCAGTGTCGCCATACCGAGCATAACGAACCGCGATTCCCGTCGAAGGGAAGGTGGCGCTAATATCTCCGTATGCGTAACGTGCGCGGCCTTCTCGGATGCCAGAGAGACTCCCCGGCGCATCAGTGGCTTGGAAGCAGTAAGAGGCGCGTCGCGCGCGAGCAACTCTTCGAACTCCAGCGCGTTGATCAGATCGTTCCCGAGGTTCGAATCGCCTTGTTCAAGAAGGAGTGCAACGAGCCGTTGCTCCGACTGCGCGCGCGCGTGACGCCTGTAGGTGATGACCGCGATACCTGCAAGGCCCAACGCAGCGATCCCGAGTAGGTACAACCGTGCCTGTGGGCCAAGCTGAACCAGCACATCAATGTATACCAGCGCCAGCAAGGCAGCGATTGCCAACCACGCCGCGCGCACGCACGCAAGCGCGCCAACACGACGGCGTCTGCTCGCCGCATATCGCCGCACCGTCTGTGCAAGTGATAGGCTTTGCGCCGCCATGGTTACGACACCACTCGCGGGCTACGCTTGCCGCGCGTCATAGTAGGCCGCTCCTGCGCCGGACAAACCATTCGACCGCCAAAAGTGCAATCAATGCGGAGAACACTTGGAGCGAGTCCCACGCATCCACGCGTTTCTCTTCCGTTCTGGATTGCAACTCAAACGTCGTGAGCAACTCGGGCAAGGTGTCGAGTTCGTCGAGCGATAGCGTTTTGCCACCCGTGATGGCCGCTATGTCCGCCATTAACCCAGGATCCGCCGATACGAATCGGCTTTCAACACTGTCCGAATAAACCGTAAATCGGACCTGTTCCGTCTCGACCGCGGGTGCCGCGTCTCCCAGTTCAAGGCGCGCCTCGAACTCGCCCTCCTCATCCGGCAGATACCCTGCCGTGTACGAACCCGGCGAAGCGGGATCCGCTTCGAGGGACACGCGAATCTCTTTGCCTTGGGGTGTAAGGACAACTGCATGCGGTGCGAATGTGGCATCGTCGACAAACTTGGTCCGCACGGTGAGTTGAACCGTATCTCCTGAATCGTACGTGTATCGATCACTGCGAAATGAAATGTCCTGACCAGGCAGGAAGTCAGAATCGGAAACCAGCCACCGAATCATTTGGCCCCAGAAACGCGGATACACGTCGTCATAGTTCGACAATTCCTGCGGCATGATCGCCCATCGCCAAAGACCCGTGGCGCCAACGCTCATCACTTTGCCTTTCCCATACCGTTGGTAAGCAATCGTTGCAAGCTCGTTTTCCGAGCCTTCCACCGTGCTGCGCGCAAGTATCACGGACAAAGACTTCTCCTGCGAAACCTTAGTGACGCTTACCATCTCCGGCAACTCACGTATGACCGCGTCGATCGGCAAATCCTTGTTGAACGTGAACGCGGGGTTCGTTCTGCCTTCCGGCGTGAGCTGAAACCGCGTTCCGTGAACAGAATCGCGCTCCCAAACCAACGGCTCCAGCGCCGCAAGCGCCTCGTTATCGAATCCATATGACCGGCCGCGCGCAAACACAACGCCACCGCCACGCTCGCGCACAAAATCACGAACTAACCCGAGTTGCTCCGCGTTTAGAAGCGTATCGACACCTTTGCCCAGCACGAGGCAGTCATACTGGTACAAATCTTCTTTCGTGCGTGGCAGCGCAACCCCTTGCGTTACAGTTGATTTCACCGTCGGGTCGGTTGTCGATTTCTCGGTAATGGCGAGTACTTTATCGGCCCTAAGCTGAAAGAGGGACGTCACCTCCAGGTTCGGATCGTTCTGCAGCGTGCGTAGCAGGAACTTGCTGTCCCAATAAGGACGTGCCTCGACAAAAAGCACCTTGGTTTTCTCGTCGACCACCCGTGCAAACACCGTGCGAGAATTGTTCTCGGTGTCCGACTCGTTCGTGAGTGGGGCCACCTCCACACGATAGCGAAACATGCCCTTATGCGTTTCTCGAACCGGAAAATCGACCGTCGCGTTTCGATCAGTGAGCGCGACCGATTCGGTCGCGATGCGCTCTCCGTCGCGCAGCAGAGTCACCTCGACGTACTGATTGTCGAATCCCGCATGCGACACGGAAACTGTGATCATGCCGGATTGGTTAACATAGAGAAAGCTCTGTTTCAACCGCGCGGTCACGTACCTGTCTCTTATACACATCTGACGCTGCCGACGAAGAGGAT
>CALEZK010000211.1 GCA_937928585.1 uncultured bacterium
TTTATGGCGATGCGGTGCAGGGTTCGCTCATACGCAAACTCTTCCATAACCTAAGCCCGAATCAGCCTTACGGATTCGAAACGAGCGTGATGCTCACGCTGCAGAATCACACCGCCCTGAAGCCAAAGGCCTTACTGGAAGCGAAAGCCGCGGCATGCACCGCGGACGGCGGAGCATTTGTGTTTATCGACGCTATCGATCCCGCGGGGATGATTAATCCGGCGACGTACAAAACGATGGGCGAGGTTTTTAAGACCACCCGTGCTTATGAACCGCACATCGGTGGCGAGTTGCTTCAGGATGTAGCCGTATTCCTCAGCACGGAATCCAAGTTCGATTTTGCGCAGAATGGCAAGGACGCAGAGGACTACAGCGCTGAAGGAATGCCGCATATTGACGCGCTTGTAGGAGCGTGTCGTGCCTTGCGGGCACACCATATTCCCTATGGCGTCATCACAAAAAAAGACCTCGCAAAACTCTCGCGGCACAAGGTAATGATTCTTCCGAACGTCCTCATGATGGACGGTGATGAGGTCGCTGCAATTCGCGCATGGGTGCTGGCTGGTGGCGCGCTGTATGCCAGTCGGGATACGTCGCTGGTCGACAAGACCGGCGTTCGCCACGCCGACTTCCAGCTTTCCGACGTGTTTGGCGCGTCAACCAGCGGCGTTACGCCGGAGCGCGTAACCTATATGGCGCCGGCAGCGAAAGATATTTTTGCGCCATACACCACCGAATCACCGCTTATGCTGAGCACGACACAACGCGTGATCACCGCCGCCGAAAGCGCGGAGGTGCTTGCCAAGTTGACGCGCCCATATTCAAATCCGGACGATCCGGAGAAATTTTCGTCGATTCACAGCAATCCGCCGGGTGTAGCAACGGAAAATCCATCAGTGCTGTACGTTCGCGTGGGTGAGGGTTCGGTCATCTATTCCGCCGACGCCATCGAGTCGCAGGAGTACTGTGCCCAAATTTTTGTCCGGCTGCTGCGCAAATTACGCTCGACATTTGCCGTTGAGGCGGACGCCCCGGCGTGTGTCGAGTTCAGCACGTTTCATCAGCCCGACCGGAAGCGGTACACCATCAGCGCGGTAAACTTTCAAAAAGAACTGCCAAATGTCCCGGTCGAGGGTGTCCGCATTCGTTATGACCTCGGCGGGCAGACCTTTGCCCAAGCCACCTTGCTTCCTGGGGGCGAGCCGCTCGAAGCGAGCGTCAAAGACGGTCGAGTAGCAATAACGTTACCCAGAATCGAAACCCTGTGCATGATCGCTATCGAATACGCCTAAGATTTCGATTCGCGAATCCACCAGTGCTATACTATTCCTTTCGATTCTTGGCCCAATTTGGGGAATAGGTTGAATTATGTCTGATCTCATGCAACAACTGGTTGATATGTCCCGGTACCTCGGCGATCCCGCCAAGGGATACGCCATGCTCGGCGAAGGGAACACCTCCGCCCGCGTCGACGCCGATACCTTTTATGTGAAAGCATCCGGAACCACGCTCGCCACGATTGGCGCGGACGGTTTCGTAAAACTGTCCATTTCCAAGGTGCTCTCGATTATCGACGATGAAACCGCGGGGGACGAAGACGTGACGCGCGTCTTTCAGGAGGCCTTGCTGGATGCGAACGAGAAGCGTCGCCCCTCTGTAGAGGCCATGCTTCACGCAATTCTCCTGGGTGTACCCGAATTCAATTTTGTCGGTCACACCCATCCCATCCATACCAATTCGCTGCTCTGTTCGAAGCACGCGGAAGAAGTTGCCGTGAACCGAATTTTCCCGGACCATGTCGTTTCGATGAAGCATAAATCCGTATTCGTGCCCTATGTCGATCCCGGATTGGTGCTCGCCCGCGAGGTCAAGAAACGGTTTGAACAGTTTGTGGAAGTCGAAGGCGTGCTGCCGTCCGCGATTCTCATGCAAAACCACGGGCTGATTACGATGGGGGCGACTCCGAAAGCCGTCACCAGTTGTACCGATATGGCCGAGAAAGCATCGCAGATTATCGTCGGCACTTATGCAGCCGGCGGGCCGCGCTGGATGTCCGCGCAGGATGTTGCGCGCATATTCACACGTCCCGACGAACATTATCGCTTGCAAAACATCGCCGACAGAACGTCGTAGTGGAGGAATCAAGGGTGTCATCGCTAAAGGAATATCGCCAAGCCGCTGAGCCGTTGCCGCAGGAATATAAGGCATGGCAAATCTTTGGTTCGGGTTTCGAGAACGTAGGCAAGGACGGGAAACCAGTATCGCTGCCATTGCGCGAACCCAAGGACAACGAAGTCATGCTCCGCGTCGATGCGCTGGGCCTTTGCCAGTCGGACATCAAGATCATCAGCCAGGGGAGCAAGCATGCGCGCCTTCGTGGTCGCGACCTGGCAAAGGAACCGACCGTGCTCGGGCACGAGTGCGCGGCGACGGTTGTTAAAGTAGGCAAGGACTGGCAAGGCAAGTTCAAACCCGGTGAGCGCTTCATAGTGCAGGCCGATATTTACTACAAGGGTATCGGTTACGCATTCGGTTATCTCATTCCCGGCGGTTTGGGCCAGTACTGCTATCTCGACGAGCGCGCGCTCGACGGCGATGAGGGGTGTTACCTGCTTCCTGTGCGCCCGGAGACGGGGTATAGCCAGGCCGCGCTTTCCGAGCCATGGGCCTGCGTTGAAATGTCATACAACCTCATCGAGCGTATGGAGCCGGGTGATGGCGCCGTGCTTGTGGTGACGGACATCGACGCCGATCAGTGGCGCGTCGAGTTGCCGATCGCTACCGTCGTATCGCGCAGCCTGGATGGACTGCCAGAGGGTGAGTTCGACGATATTATTCTGCCGATGCCATCCGCTGACATAGTCAATGCGCTCGCGCCGCGCCTTCGCAAAAAGGGAATCATGTACCTTCTGGGCATGCCGTGCAGTGATTCCACCGTTTCACTGGACATCGGACGCATCCATTACGAAGACGTTCGCTACTACGGCGGAGGAAACGACCTGGCATCGGTGCGCCAATCCAATGCGCGTCACGATTTGTTGCCTGGGGGTTCCGCGCTGTTCATGGGCGCGGGCGGACCGATGGGCCAAATGCACGTGCAACGCGCGGTCGAGATTCCGAATGGCCCCGAACTGGTTGTTGTAACCGATCTCGATCGCGCACGACTTGACCACATCGAGCGCCGCTTCGGCGATATAGCCACACATCGCGGCGTAAAGCTGATCACATTTGCGCCAGGCCAGTTCGAGTCGCAGGATGCGATGAACGCGCACATTAAGAGCCTGGCCCACGGCGGGTTCGACGATGTCATCGTCATGGCGCCGGTTGCGAAGCTGGTGCCGCAGGCCATGTCGTTCGCGGCGGATAATGCCGTGGTGAATGTATTTGCGGGCGTTGGCATTGGCTCTATGGCCGATATCGCTCTGCGCGATTTGTGTCGCGGCATCAAGATCATCGGTTCCAGCGGATCGCGCATCAGCGACCTTCGCAAGGTCCTCGAAATGGTAGAACGCAGTGAGCTAAACACCAACCTGAGCATTGCGGCCATCGGCGGATTGAGCGCGGCACGCGAAGGGCTCGAAGGCGTGAACACGGCGCGATTCCCAGGCAAAACCGTAATCTATCCGCAAATTCCGGATCTGCCTTTGATGCCGGTTGAAGAAGTGGAAGAGCGTGTTCCCGAATTGAAAGGCAAGCTTGGGCCGCATTCCGCGTGGACGAAAGAGGCGGAGCAGGCGTTGCTGGAGAAATACGTCTAATGGCGCGATTACAAGGCAAACGCGCCATCGTGACGGGTGCCGCGCAGGGATTGGGGGAGTCGATTGTCGAGCGCCTCGCCACTGAGGGATGTTCCGTCGCGATATGGGACATCAATCTGGAGAAGGCGGCTGCAACGGCCGCGCGCTTGTCGAAGAGTACGGGCCAAAAAGTAATTGGCGCGAAGGTCGATGTGTGCGATGCCAACGCGGTGCGCGCAGCGATGGACGATACGGCCGCGCAACTCGGCGGTCTGGACATCTTCGTATCGAACGCCGGAATTTTATTCTCGGGCGATTCGATTGAATTTGATATTGAAAAATGGCGCCGCGTGATTGACGTCAATCTCACGGGATACTTCATCTGTTCGCGAGAAGCCGCCCGTGTCATGTTGCAGAGCGGCGGCGGGTCAATCATCCAGATCAATTCCAAGTCCGGCAAGAAAGGCAGTTTCAAGAACTGCGCGTACGCCGCGTCGAAGTTTGGCGGTATCGGTGTGACCCAAAGTCTCGCGTTGGAATTCGCGGAATCCGGCGTGCGAGTAAACTCGATTTGCCCCGGCAACTTGCTTGACTCGCCGCTATGGCAAGACAGCCTCTTTAAACAGTATGCCGCGAATCAAGGCATCAGCGAAGCGGAAGTCCGCAAAAAGTATGTCGATCAGGTGCCGATGAAGCGGCCCTGCACCTATCGTGACGTGACCAACGTCGTGACGTTTCTGGCTTCCGAAGATTCTTCGTATATGACCGGTCAGGCGATCAACGTCACCGGCGGGCAGGAGATGC
>CALEZK010000212.1 GCA_937928585.1 uncultured bacterium
CAATCTCGGCCCGCTGCTGGCGCGCACGAATATCGGGCGCAATTTCTATCCGGGCGAAGCGCCGAAGGATTATTATGACGCAAACGGCGTGGGCCTCGCCTTCCGCCCCAGCGCCTTTCGCGCCAGCGCCGAGGATGTCTGCCGCGCCAATGCGGAGTTTGCCGCCCAGACACCGCGTTATCCCGAGATTTTCGCGCCAACGATCATCATCACGGCGGAAAAAGATCGCGTTCTCAGCCCCAAGCGCCACGCCCGCGCCCTCGCCGCTACGCTGGCGAGCGCCGAATTGGTGATCGCCCCCGATACCGGCCATATGCCGCACCAGCTGCGCCCCGATCTGGGGATCGCCGCGATTCGGCGCGTCAATGCCATGGCGAGCGTTTCGGAGCCGAGCTAGCGTCGATCAACGATTCGATTCCCGCGTCGCTGCTTCTGGCAACGATCGAACAGCCCAGGAGAAGTGTCGAAAATGCAAATGTCCGCATACTGCCGCGATTCATCGTTGCTCCTTCAGAGTTTTTCATGCGCCGCCGAATTGGTATGAAAATAGCGTGATGCGCGCGCCAACGCAAGAATGGCGATTTGCCGGCTCGCGGAGATGCGCTTGCCCCGCGCAGGGTGCTTACCTATATTGGTTGCATGAAGCAGCTGCGCAGCAGAAGAGGTAGCGAATGAATCCGAAGGTTGATGCCTTTCTCGTCGACGGGTGCGGGCGTTGTCCGCTGGGCGGCACGCCAGATTGCAAAGTCAACGGCTGGCAAAAGGAATTGAAGAAGTTGCGGGCGATTGCCCTGGATTGCGGGTTGACAGAAGAAGTGAAGTGGGGTTTTCCGTGTTACACGTTTCAGAACAGCAACGTGATCATGATTGGCGCGTTTAAGGATTGCTGCACGCTCAGCTTTTTCAAGGGGGCATTGTTGAAGGATCCGGCGGGCATACTCGAGATGCCGGGCGAGAATTCGCAGGCGGGGCGTGTGATTCGCTTTCGCACTGTTCGGGAGATGGTGAAGCTGGAATCGGCTGTTAAGGCTTGCATTCGGGAAGCGATTGCGGTGGAAAAGGCTGGATTGAAGGTCAAGCTGAAAGACATTTCGGAGCGTGAGGTGCCGGAAGAATTGCAAAACAAGATGAAAGAGCACCCGGTGTTCGAACAAGCGTTCAATGCGTTGACACCGGGCCGGCAGCGCGGTTATCTGATTTATTTTGCCGCGCCGAAACAATCCCAGACACGAACAACGCGAATTGAGAAATGCATGCCGCAGATCCTTGCGGGAAAGGGCATGCACGATTAGCGGACGAAGGATGGATAGTCGCCTCGCAGGGACTGAAAGCATTCAAATATGGCGACTTCACGTATCGCCGACTGAAGGAGCATCAAGATGAGAACGAAAGTATGCACGCGCAGAGAATTCCTGGGAGCGACATCCGCCGCAATGGTGCTTGGGATATCTGCCGCCCATGGAAATGCCCCAGACAAGCAGCATTCAACGATAGAGCGGCCAAATGTTTTGTTCATCAACACGGACCAACAACGGACAGATACACTCCGGTGCTACGGGAATAGCCTTGTCCAAACGCCGCACTTTGATTCTCTCGCCGATCGCGGCATGCTGTTCACCTCGTGCTATGTGACCCAACCGGTGTGTTCGCCGTGCAGATCGAGCATGGTGACGGGTCTGTTTCCAAATGCGACGACCGTGATCGAAAATAACATTCCGCTGCCCCCTACTCTCTTCGCATGGCCGCGCGCATTGCACGATGCCGGTTACCAAACAGCGTATATCGGTAAATGGCACCTCGGTGTGGAACCCGTTCCGGACTATTTTGATGTGTGGCGCGGATACCACACGGGATGGAAGCACTTCATCGATGAAGAGCCACGCTATGCGTCTCCGGGAGAATCGGACAGTGCGTTTCGTGCACGGATAGGGGCGAATCCGCCCGCGGTAGCCAAAAAGGATAGCGTGATTGGCCGGTACAGGCCCGATGTGGAAACCGACGAGACGCTGCAATTTATCAGCGAAAACCAGAGCCGTCCTTTTGCGTGCTGGCTCTCGTTTTATCCGCCTCACACCACCAAAGAGGCTCCGGAGGAAAATATCGCCTTGTACCGGGGCCGCATCGAACCGGAGGAGCAGGCCATTTACCATGCGATGGTGAACCGGCTGGATTGGAACATTGGCCGGATACTCACGCGCCTCGATGAACTGGGCCTTCGTGAGAAAACGCTCATCGTCTTTACGTCTGACCACGGTGAGAATTATCCGAGTCGCTGGAACGACCACCACAAGCGACTTTGCTATGATCAATCGGCCAATGTTCCGCTCTTGATTAGTATGCCGGGGACCGTCCAGCAGGGCGTGCGGACTTCGTCCGTTGTCAGCATTGCGGATCTATGTCCAACGATTCTGGATCTGTGCGGAGTGGATTCGCCTGTTGGTCTTCACGGAGACAGCCTCAGACCATTGCTTACCGGAGTCACCTCCGGATGGCGGGATGATGCCTTCATCCAGAACTTACCGTATACGGGCTCGGGTAAGACGGGCTCAGGCGAGAAGCAACCAACGGGAAAAGACCCCAACATGCGGGAGCGTTGCCTCGTCACTCGAGAATGGAAATTCATTCTAAACACGTCCCGGCCGCCTGAACTGTATGATCGGCGAAGCGCTGAGCCAGACACTCATAATGTGTTTGGGGTGGCGGAATCAAAAGACACGGCACGCTTGCTCGCGAAACGCATGCGCGAATGGGCGGAGAAAACCGGAGACAACGTGACTCAGCAGCTCTTGGATCAGTGGCAAGCGCAATGGCAATAGGCACTGATCAGGCTCGTCGAAGCAGTCGCGAATTCTGTACGGGTGTCTAAGTATTAGGAGTAACGATAATACCATG
Source organism: uncultured bacterium (assembly GCA_937928585.1). GTDB lineage: Bacteria > Hydrogenedentota > Hydrogenedentia > Hydrogenedentales > SLHB01 > JABWCD01. The sequence continues at coordinate 2,893 of CALEZK010000212.1, forward strand.
CGGAGACGAACGTTCTTGAAAACCAGCGGTGCCGGGGCTCTGTCGCTACTTGCCGGATCTCGCAGCGATGCCGCGGACTCTCAGTCTCGGCCAAATATCGTATGGATAATTGCCGAGGACATGTCGTGCCATTTCGGGTATCAAGGCGAGCCGCTGGTGAAGACACCGCATGTGGACCGGCTCGCACGCGAAGGCGCGGTGTTCAACTCGGTCTACACGACTTGCCCGGTGTGCTCTCCCAGTCGTTCCGCGTTGATCACGGGCATGTATCAGACAACAATCGGGGCGCATAACCACCGCAGTTTCCGGGGAACGATCAAGCACGAATTACCCGCGCCCGTGCGCCCCATCCCTGAGTATTTCAAGGCCGCGGGCTATTACGTCTGCAACGGTTCAAAGTCAGAGGCCAAGGAACCCGGCAAGACGGACTACAATTTTGAATATCCCTCGGACCTTTACGATGGAGCCGATTGCTCTGGCGCTGCGCCTGGGCAGCCGGTCTTTATGCAGTATCAGTTGCAGGGCGGCAAATTCCGGAGAGCCAAAGTGGAGCACGAGGTGTCGCCGGACGCGGTGAAATTGCCGCCGTATTATCCGGACGACCCCGTCATGCGTGAGAACTGGGCGACGTATCTGAACTCGGTGATGTACGTCGACCAGGAAGTGGGCAAGATTATGGCGCATCTTGAAGCGGACGGTCGCGCTACGAACACTGTCGTTTTTTTTACCACCGACCACGGGATTAGCCACGCGCGAGGCAAACAGTTCCTCTATGAAGAGGGAACGCATGTACCTCTAATCATATGGTCCCCTGACCGAATTCCCGCGGGGACTAAACGCGGCGAGTTGGTATCGCAAATGGATATCGCCGCGACTTCTATGTACTTTGCGGGCATACCTGTTCCAAGTTATATGGAAAGCCGTTCGTTGTTCGGGCCTGACGCACGGCCACGCGAATATGTTATCTCGGCGCGGGACCGGTGCGACGAAACGGTCGAACACATGCGAAGCGTGCGCAAAGGAACATTTACCTATATCCGCAATTTCCTTCCAGAACGCCCCCATATGCAGCCCAACGCGTACAAGGATGACAAACCCATCGTGATCCGTATGCGTGAACTGTACGCACAGGGCAAGTTGAAAGGCCACCCCGCCGAACACCTATTTTCCGTGCCTCGTCCGAGAGAAGAACTTTACGATCGGACGACCGATCCTTGCGAACTGAAAAATCTGGCCGAGGACCCGGCACACGCCCAAACACTTGCTGAATCGCGCGGAATTCTCGACACTTGGATTCGCGATACAAACGATCAGGGTCAAACGCCGGAAACCGAATCCGTCTACGATGCCGATATGGCAGTCTACCTGGGTTCTCGCCAGGACGAGGCGGATTACGTACAGACGATGCAAAGAAACATCAAGCAGATGAAACAGTGGGCCAAGGAAGGCAAATGAAACGGCGACGAACCCAAGGCTGTCGCAAGTTCGTTCATGGGCGAGTAGCAGGGGTGAAGCCGTGCCACGCGCTACGTACGCTGGCTCCGCTCCTTCTGTACATGGCCGTATGCGCGGCGGAATCGAGTCCAGCGTTACCGGTCCAAGTGGGCGCATTCGATCAACAGGTCCATACAGTCTTCACCGAAGCCGACGGCCTGCCATCGAACGATGTGCGCCGCATTGCCATCGGCGCCGATGGGACGGTCTACGTGGACACATCCAACGGCCCCGCACGCTTGGGCGGCGGGCGGTGGATGATCTTCGATGGAAACGCCCCATTTCCACCGGAAGTCAGTGTCCAAGTAGATGCATACCCCGAGCTCGCGGCCATCGCTGGCGGCGCTGAGACGGTTCGCGCAATTGCATCGCACGATCGCGAGTTTGCGGTCGCCGCGGAATCGGGCCTCTACCTCGGCGATGGAAAGAACTGGGCCCGTGCGTTACCAAGGCAAGGCGCGGTGTGTTGGGCGCCGGTAGACGTGCGCGCGGTGGCGTATGACGCCGACGGCCATTTGTGGTTCGCTTGCCCGCAAGGCGTAGGTTATCGCGTGAGCGACGGCGAGTGGCGTTTGTTCACCGGCGCAGACGGGCTCCCCTTCAACGACTTCACGTGCATGGCGACGGGATCCAAGGGAATCTGGTTTGGCACGACCAACGGCGCGATCCGGTTCGTGAACGACGACTTCGAATACCGGCAAGGCCGGCGCTGGTTGATCGACAATCGCGTACGCGGCATTGCTGTTGCGCCGGATTGCACGGCTTGGTTTGCGACGGCGGGCGGCGTGTCGCGAATTGAATTCCAGCAGACGACGCTTGCGGAGAAGGCCGCTTTCTTCGACGGCGAGATCGACCGATACCACCGGCGCACCCGCTTGGGCTATGTGTGCCCGGCGAAACTTTCGGTGCCGGGTGATAAGACTTCCGCAACCGCGATAGCAACGGACAACGACGGCCACTTCGCCGGCTTGTATCTCGCAGCGGCGAGCTTTGGGTACGCTGCGACGAAGGATCCAAAGTTCCGCGCGGACGCACTACGCGCGTTCGAGGCACTGGCGTTCTTGAGCGAAGTCACCGAAGGCGGCACACACCCTGCTCCAAAGGGATTCATCGCCCGCGCGGTCACCCCGACGAGCGGGCCTAACCCCAACGAAAGCCCAATGAGATCGTGGGGAAAGTCGCCTGCAATTGAGAATGAAGACTACAATCGCCGGCGAAGAGAAAGTGATGCGCTCTGGAAACTGATTCTACCGCGGTGGCCCGTCGACGCGACTGGTGAGTGGTACTGGAAATGCGATTCGAGTTCCGACGAGTTAGACGGACATTACTTTGGGTTTGGCGTCTACTATGATCGGGTGTGCGAAACCGAACAGGAACGAGATGCCGTGCGTGCCGTCGTCCAGCGCATCACAGACCACATCATCGCGCACGGTTTCAACCTCGTCGATCATGACGGCCAACGAACGCGTTGGGGGCGTTTCTCACCCGAAGAACTAAATGGCGATATTGACTGGTGGGCCGGACGAGGGCTGAATTCGATGAGCGTCCTTACCTACTTGAGCGTGGCGCACCACATCACCGGCGACCCAAAGTATCGAGGCGTGTTTCTTGACCTAGTCAACAACCACGGGTACGCCATGAATCTGATGTCGCAGCCCAAGCCCATCCTTGCGCCGGGGGCGTTCGGCCAGGCAGACGACAACATGACATTCATGAATTATTACCACTTGGTTCGCTACGAGACGGATCCCAAGCTGCTGAACATGTTCCAAAACGCGATGTTCTACCACTGGCGCGTGGAAAAATACGAGCGCAATCCGTTTTTCAATTTCGTGTATGCCGCGTGCTGCCTCGGCAAGACGCGGACGGACACCTGGGGCACGACAGACCTATCGCCCCACGGCACATGGTTAGAGGACAGCATCGACACGCTCAAGCGGTATCCGCTCGATCTCGTCGACTGGCCGATGTCCAATGCGCACCGCACCGATATGGTGCCGCTTGGCGACCACACGCGCGACCCCGGCGAAGGCCACCTCGGCGCGGGTCACCGTGTCGATGGCCATCCGTTTCGCATCGACGAGAACCATGCGATTTACTGGGGAGACGACCCCTGGGCCCTTGACCATGACACCGACGGGACGCGTCTGCGCGAGGGCGTCTCATTTTTGCTGGCCTATTACCTCGGTTTGGTACACGGGTTCATCGCCGTACCGTAAGGATCGGGCATGTGAAGCGCATCCTTCGGATGGCAATCCAGTGCATCATCCACAATAGCGAGTAGTACTCATGAACAGACGACATTTCATTCAAACGGCGGCGGCTATGCTGGGCGTTTCCGCCATGGATTCCATGGCCGCGGCGGAACAGCAACCTGCAGACGCAGGTCCCAACATCATCTTCATCATGGCCGATGATCTGGGTTACGCGGATTTGGGGTGTTATGGCCAAAAGCGAATACAAACGCCCAGCATCGACCGCCTGGCGGCTGAGGGTATGCGCTTTACGCAATGCTACGCGGGTGCACCACAATGCGCACCGAGCCGGTGCGTGCTGATGACAGGTCAGCATGCGGGTCACGCCACCGTCCGCGGTAACCACGGCCAGAATGCTCCTCGACACGATGGCGAGGAGAACCGAATTCCACTCAGGGCCGAGGATGTAACGGTAGCAACGCTTCTGAAACGTGCCGGATACGCTACTGGCATAACCGGGAAGTGGGGTCTTGGCGAGCCGGGTTCGACCGGACTACCCAACGACCACGGTTTCGACGAATGGTTTGGTTACCTGAACCAGAACCATGCCGCCGATTACTACACCGATTACCTCTGGCGCAATAAGGAACGTCAAATCATCGAGGGGAATCTGGAGGGCAGACGTACTGTTTACTCCGCCGATCTCTTTTCAGATTTCAGTCTGGACTTTATCCGGAAGAACCAGGCGAGTCCCTTCTTCCTGTACGTGGCTACGACGATTCCCCACAAGAATCTTGAAGTGCCAGATTTGGGAGATTATGCGGACGAAGCCTGGCCTGACGAAGCAAAAGCTTTTGCGGCCATGGTTACCCGCATGGACACCCATGTGGGACAAATCATGTCGCTTCTCAAGGAACTGAATCTGGATCGAAAGACTATAGTCTTTTTCACTTCTGACAACGGATCGGCAAAGGGCTGGGAAGGTACCTTCGACAGTTGCGGTCCATTGCGCGATAAGAAGTTCTCGCTGTACGAGGGCGGTATACGCTGTCCCATGATCGTTCGTTGGCCGGATAGGGTACCCGCTGGCGCCACGAGTGATGCCGTCTGGTATTTTGCCGACGTTCTGCCGACCGTGGCAGGTTTGGCAAACGCGAAGGTGCCGGTACCTGTTGACGGGACCGACGTTACGGCCGCACTTCTCGGCACCGCGAAAGAGATGCCCGAGCGTTTCCTGTACTGGGAGGTGCCCCAGGGAGATTCCAAGCCGCTCCGCCAAGCGGTCCGATGGAAGCATTGGAAAGTAGTCCGCCACGGAAGCGACGGCGAACTGGAATTGTTCGACCTCCGCACTGATATCGGCGAGTCGCACAACGTGGCGGCACAACACCCGGACGTCACAAAGCGAATACTGGACTTCCTTAAAACAGCCCGGACCCCGAGTCCGCATTGGCCCGCGAGCGTTGATGGACGGACATGAATTGTATAGCACTCTCTGCACTGACACGTCGGTGGTTGGACATAAAGCCAAAACGGCAAAACGTTCTCCGATGACTAAGCATGTGTACCGTCTCGTCCGCCCATGGCGGGTTCGTAGTGCTCATCCAGATGGAGGACCCGCCTCGCCG
>CALEZK010000213.1 GCA_937928585.1 uncultured bacterium
GACGAGCAGGTTGACGTTGTAATACGCGCAGTGCGAGAGTTCTGGCCGTAGTGATGGGGCCACATCGGGGGAGTCTATTGGAAATTGCGGCGACAGGCTCGTTGATTCATGCTTGACACGCTTCACTATTGGCCGCGCACGTACATCATGACGGGGTGCGTGTCATTTGTTTTGGCGGCCATTCTTACCCCCGTGGCGATAGCACTCCTGAAACGCTGGGGTGTCATGGACGCGGTCTCCGAGAACAAGATTCATAGCCATCCAGTGCCCCGGGCAGGTGGCATCGTTATCTTCATAGCATTTGCGGTGGGCGTGCTACTGCCGAACTATCGCGACAATCCCATGAAAGGCATCATGCTTGGCGCGGGCATGTGCCTGCTGGTGGGGGCCATCGACGATTGGCGCGGCGGAATCCCGGCGGTCTTCAAATTCATCACGCTGTTATTCGTCACGTACGTCATGTCGCTGTTCGACGTGCAATTGCGAATTTTCAATTCGTACTGGTTGGACCTGCTACTCACGATGATTTGGGTGGTTGGCGTGACCAGCTCATTTAACGGCATAGACAATATGGACGGACTTGCTAGTGGCGTTGCGACGATTGTGTCGACAATGTATCTCGTAATCGCCTTGCAGGCATTTTTCTTCGCGGGTACAGAGACGCCGTTGTCGTGGTTTGGGTTGCTCGCGGCGGGCTTGATTGGGTCGAACATTGGATTCCTGCTGTTCAACTTCAAACCGGCTCGCATCTTCATGGGTGACGCCGGAAGTTTTTTTCTCGGGTTCACGCTGGCTGCCTTGGGCGTGATGGGCGAGTGGAGTCAAAACCGAATCGTTTCCGTATCTATACCGGTACTGATACTTGGCGTGCCGATATTTGACTTCGCATACATACTGCTGTCACGGATAATTCGGGGGGATACCAAGACCGTGCGGGAGGTGATCGAGCACTGTGCGCCGGATCATTTGTCGCACCGGCTTGTTTGGATTGGGTTTTCGCAGCCTAAGGCGGTGCTTTTCATCTATATGATTTCGTTTGCGCTGGGCGTGAGCGGTGTCCTGTTGCGAAACAGCACGAGTTATTTCGACACGGCACTTGCGTTTTCGCAGGGGTTGGCGATTGTTGTAATCGTGATGGTGTTGATGGCGACGGCCGCGCGCCGCCATCAGGACGCGATAAACGAAGAAGTGAGTCAGTTGCATTCGGTGCATACGGAAGATAAGCGGAATATATAGGAAGAACGCGGCACCGCATGTTGTGCGAAGCCGCGTTCAAAGTGATCCAAGGTCCAGCGACCGCTAAATGTATATCAGTCCGAAGTGAAAATGATTGGCGCTGCAAACAGCTGCAGTCCGTCGGGCATGGTCGGCCAATTCTGCCCTTCATTGTTCCGCGTGCGCGTTCTGTATTCGAAATCCAGAAGGCCATTGTCGTCCGCGTCGCGCGTTGCAAGATAGGCGGCGCGCAGGCCAAGCACGAAATACTCGTTCTGGGGCATGGACTCGCCGGTGCTGTTGAGCCACGCCGTTTCATCGCCTGGGGGCTTCAGCATACCGCGTGTGTGATTCAGCGGCCCGACGCTTATAAGCACAAAGCCGTCATAGGTCGGCGGCGGCACAATGCCAGAGTTGTCGTCCGGAATGAAATTGCCATTCCAAGAGGCGCCGTCCCATGCATTGCCCGCGATTCGTTTCATGCGGTCAATGTTCTTCTTATAGTAGGGGACGTACACGTATGGGCGTTGTGTGTCTACGCGTTTTTGCAAAGAAGTTACAGGCTGGTCACCGGGATAGGGTGTGTCGAGCAGCCCGCGAAGGAGCCAAGACGACGCGCCATCGTCTCCCGGCAACGGTATGAATTCGAGGCGAGAGAGATTGCCGTCCTGATTGGTGTCATAGTTTTCACTGAAGCGGTCGTATAGCTTCAGGGCACCTTCGATGCCGATGTCCAGAGTATAGTCCTGATGCTTATAGACAGGGCTATTGGCATTGTCTATGGGCCTGTCCAGGAACATTCGATAGCCATAGGCCGGGGGGTATGTACCGTAATCGGTGGCGTAGGCGGCCAAGGAGGTCCGGATCGCGCCAAAATCTGTTTCCACGTCGGCGATTTTGGCCCTTGCGAGCACCCGTGGCAGGGCCACGGCCGTCAATCCAGCCAAGATGGCAATAATGGCAATGACGGTCAGCAGTTCAATCAGCGTAAAGCCCGCAGCGCGCACCGCTTTCATGGAAAATGTTCTCCCGTTATGTGAAACGGCTCCAATGGGATGATACCACGCGATATGGGAAGCGTCAAATGATGAGGTTGCAAAAACCCTTGTCAGCCCGTAAACTCGCACGTTCCCCTGCTGCGGAAATTACGAAATTTATCACTTATGACCACACTAAACACTGCTCAGAAGGAAGCCGTTCTGCACGGCGACGGTCCCTCCCTGGTCCTGGCGGGAGCCGGGTCAGGGAAGACGCGTGTCATTGTCGAGCGGATAGCCCACCTTGTAGCCGACCAAGGGGTAGACC
>CALEZK010000214.1 GCA_937928585.1 uncultured bacterium
CGTGAAGTGCTGCATCAACCCTGGAAAATCCATGAACCGAAAATCGACGAACTTTACGCCTTCTTTCTTAATCAAGTCGACGACATCTTTAGGACTCAAATCTTTACGCATGGTTCCCTCCGTCCCTTCTCAATGATTAGACATTGCTTCAACGCCATGATGGCGTTGGGCGCCCGACTCCAACAGCTAGCTAATCGCGATCTCGCCGGATTCTCCCGTGCGAATGCGGATCGATTCCTCGACCGGCGAGACAAAGATTTTTCCATCTCCAATGCGGCCCGTGGACGCGGCCTTCACGATGGCATCGACAACTTGCGCGGCCTTGTCGTCCATGACGACGATTTCGAGCTTCACCTTTGGCAGAAACTCGACGACATACTCCGCGCCGCGGTAAAGCTCCTTATGGCCTTTCTGCCGGCCAAAGCCCTTTACTTCGGTGACGGTGAGGCCCTGAATGCCGATAGCAGCAAGGGCTTCCTTCACTTCTTCCAACTTGAACGGTTTGACGATCGCCTCGATTTTTTTCACAGATGCACCTCTCTTCCAGTCAAAACGGGACTACACGCGAACCAGGGGGAATCTCGAAGTATATCGACGGCGCACGCTTACCGCAACAGATTGCACCAGACTCCTCCGGGGGCGGCGAGAGCCACCATCGGGGGGAGGAGCAAACCGTATGCCATGCAGTTGGCGTGTGAACCGCGCGATTTCGATAAGGAATTGTACTGTGCTCCGTTACAACACGGCCAGACGACCGAATACGTGCGCGTAGCCGGGTGAAAAAACCACGGAACGGTAGGAACCACCACGCTCCTGATACGGCACGGTACGGAAAGGGCCCCACTCTGGCAACCCCTCCCCTCTATTGGGTACCATTGCGGCTGCGTTTACCCGTCACCCGTTGAACCTTGGGCAGGTAAACGCGAACAACTTTTTACAGCACTAGGGAGAGCGAAGACTCATGTCGAAACATACATCAAACCGGCCGTCGCGCCGGGATTTTATGCGCGTGGCCGGTTCCGCGGCGGCAGCGGCGGCGACGACGCGCATGCTGGCGGCGAATGCCGTTTACGCAGCGGAAAGCGATATTTTGCGGGTTGGGCTGGTGGGGTGCGGTGGGCGCGGTACGGGCGCTGCGCAACAGGCGTTGATGGCCGACCCGAATACGGAGCTTGTGGCCATGGGCGATCTGTTCGCGGACAAGCTCGAAGGCAGCCTGAACAAGCTCAAGAGTTATCCGCCCATCGCCGCGCGCGTGAAAGTGGACCCGGACCATCTCTTCTCCGGGTTTGACGCATACAAGCATGTCGTTGATTCCGTGGACGTGGTATTGCTGGGCGAGACGCCCGCGTATCGCCCATTGACGTTCCGCTATGCGGTTGAACAGGGCAAGCATTGCTTCGTGGAGAAACCGATTGCAGTCGATCCGACAGGGGTGCGTTCGGTCCTGGCTACATCCAAACTGGCGGCGGAGAAGAATCTGAATGTCGTTTCGGGCTTGTGCTATCGCTACCACCACGCGAAGCGCGACATTCTCGCGCGGATCCACGGCGGCGAAATCGGCGATATTGTTGCGATGCAGACGAACTACAACACGGGCACGCCGTGGCAACCGAAGGATCGCCTGCCGGAATGGACGGACATGGAGTATCAGAACCGGAATTGGTACTTCTACGACTGGCTTTCTGGCGATTTCAATGTGGAGCAGCACATTCACAGCCTCGACAAACTTGCGTGGGCAATGGGCGACGAGCCGCCGGTGAAGATTTGGGCCAACGGCGGGCGCGCGGTGCGGACGGCGGAGAAGTACGGCAATATCTACGATCACTTCAATACCGTGTACGAATATGCCAACGGCGTGCGTGCGTACAGCTCGTGCCGGCAGTGGGACAATACGGATACGGATGTGTCGGACACTATCATGGGGACCAAGGGTATTGCCCAGTTGCAGACGCATGAGTTGACGCGACGCGACGGCACTTCCTGGAAACATGAACCGAAAGACAAAGACGACATGTACCAGAATGAGCACAACGAATTCTTTGCGGCGATTCGCAAGGGCACGCCGATCAACAACGGCGAATACATGTGCAAAAGCACGATGATGGGCATCGCGGCACGCATGGCGGCGTATACGGGCCGCATCCTCTCGTGGGATGAGGCTTGGAACAGTCCGCTCAATCTGATGCCGGAGAAACTGGAATTCGGCCCGCTGCCCACGCCGCCGCTGGCGCGTCCGGGCGAGACGAAACTTCCCGAAGCTGCAAAAGCCTAGCGATTACTTCGCGCCGGAGCGCAACAGTCGCTTCAATTCGTCGACGACCGAAGCGTAGCCGGAATCGCTCGCGAGGTTCTTCATTTCGCCGGGGTCTGTGTTGTGATCGTACAACTCGGCCCCGGCACTTCCTTCATTCCACTCGGTGTACCGCCAGCGAGCCGTGCGCACGCTGCGGCCCATGATTGTTTCCTGTGTATCGTTGCGATTTCCCGGGCGGCGCTGCACCTGCGAATACGCCGCATGCGCCCACTCTGCTTCCGGATTCTCGATCAGCGGGCGCAGGCTGTGGCCTTGCGTTTTGCTGTCGGCGGAAATTCCGCAGATATCGGTGAGCGTCTTGTGCAGGGAAACCAATTCGACTGGACGATTGGTCGATTTACCTTTCGTGTCTGCGCCGGGCACTGCGATAATGAGAGGAACGCGCGCCGATTCTTCGAAGATGCTTTGCTTTTGCCAGAGGTCTTTCTCGCCAAGGTGGTAGCCGTGATCGCTGTGAAAAACGATGATGGTGCTGTCCGTTAGTTGGAGGCGATCAAGAGCGTCCAGCAGCAGGCCGACCTGCGCGTCCATAAATGTCGTTGCCGCGAAGTAGGCCTGCAGTGCGGTGCGTCGAAGCTCGTCGCTCATGGCGGTGTGCGCGGGTTTCATCGTCGCGAGGGCCGGCGCGGGAAAAAGCTCTTTCAGATTCGCGGGCACGGTTGGCAGCGTAATCTGGTCCTTGGGGTAGATATCGAAATACGCCTTCGGGGCGACGAATGGCGTATGCGGGCGAAAGAAACCGACCGCGAGATAGAAGGGCTTTGTGTCCTTCGCGCGTTCTTCGAGCATCGCGATTGCGGCCGCGGCACCAAGCCCGTCAGTTTGTTCGGCGTCCGTTCCATCGGCTGCGAGCCAGCTCAAGGTGCCGCCGGTATCGCGCAGATCTTTTCCCGTTACTGTCGTCGACTTTCCATCGGCGCCGAGGGTAAGCACTTCAATGATCGATTTGTCATCGATGTCGCGTCCTTTGGGATTCGCGACTTTCTCCCACGATGCGGGGTCGTCCAAGCCGTCAGTGCCAATCTGGCTCGGAACGCCATAATGGTAGATCTTGCCGACGCGCGCGACGGAGTAGCCCGCCTTTTTGAAACTTTGCGGAATACTCACAGCGTCCGCTACGACATCGCGGAAGAAGGTTTGGTTTTCGTAGACCTTCGTTGTGTCTGGCCGGAGTCCGGTCATTACCGATGCGCGACTTGGATTGCAGAGCGGGTATTGGCAATAGGCACGCTCAAAGCGCAAGCCGCGCGCGGCAAGACGGTCAAGGTGTGGCGTCTTGACC
>CALEZK010000215.1 GCA_937928585.1 uncultured bacterium
CCGTTTGGGAACACTTTCGATATGCGGCCGAGGCGTACGGGACCCAGAACTGGCAGGAGAATGCCGCGGGTCTGCTGACGCGATTTGAGCTGGAAGACAAGCGAAACGCGCTCGGGGCCGAGCTTTCTCGCGGGATGCGACAGAAGCTCGCGCTGTGTTGCGCCTACATTCATGACCCTAAGGCAATCCTGCTCGACGAGCCGCTGACTGGCGTCGATCCGCATGGGATACGCACAACAAAAGACTCAATTCGAGAACGCGCGGAGGCAGGCTGCGCGATAATTATGAGTTCACACATCCTTGATCTCGTTGAAGATCTGTGCAGCCATCTGCTGATTCTTAATCAAGGTGAGTGTTTGTTCCTGGGCACGCTTGCCGAAGCCCGCGCTACATTCGAGGAAATGACAGGCAGCGCGTCACTCGAAGATATCTTCCTTCACGCCACGCGGAAGCAGCGTGTGGTCGAAAGTTTGTAGTACATGTTGATGCCCCGCGCGCTATGGCTGCTGAAGTTTCTGGAGTTACGGGGGGCATTGCGACGCTTCGCCCGTCAGCTCAAACGTCCCGCCGGTCTCGTTCTATTGCTTGTTTACGTCTGTATTTTTGCGCCCGGATTCTTGAACGCCTATTTGCGGGGAGATACATTCGAACTGCCGCCGGAATGGATTCTGCGCGGAGGACCGCTAATTATTGGCGCAATGTGCCTGCTCACCCTGCTGACGCCCGGCCTGCGTTTTGCGCTCCACTTCAAACCCGCTGAAGTTGACGTACTGTTCACCGGCCCCTATTCGCGACGCCACCTGATTACCTACAAGCTTTTCGGTAATATGAGCGGCGCGCTCTTCATGTCGCTGGTAACCTTTGTCGCATCGCTTGCGTTCATGCCGGCAAAGTTACCGGTCTTCGCGGGCATGTTCCTGGCATTTCTATTTACCTTCCTGTTCAGCGCGCTTTACGGCATGTTTATTCAGGCGTTGACTTCCAGAGTGCGATACCTGGGTTGGATCGTGGCTGCGATTGTTCTTGCGTCGGTCGCGTTCATCGTGTTTCTTGTACTGAGAGATGTGACGAGTATGGTGGGGGGCGCCAGGGATCCGTCGCGAGTGCTGTCGGAGTTTTTTGACCATCATTTGATTAAGGCAATCAGTTTCCCGTTCATGCCGTTCGCGCATGTCATGGTCGGGGGGCCGATTCTCGATCATCTGTTCTGGATGGGAATCTGCGCCATCATGATTGTTGCGGAGTATGTGCTGATCATTTGGCTCGATGCCGACTACATGGAATCCGCCATCGTCCGAAGCGCGCGGCACCACGAGGCCCTGGAGCGTTTCAAACGTGGTCAGTCCATGTCGTATGGCGCTGTATTGCGGCGTCGGCGCTGGACCTTGCCTTCACTGCCCTACTGGGGAGGCTTCGGTCCCGTCGCATGGCGGCAATTACTCGGCGCATTTCACGTTTGGGCGCGAACGCTGCTCGGACTCGCAGTCGTCTGCTTGGCCGGTGGCATGATCGTCCTTCAATACGATGTGAGCGAAGACATCCGGGACTTGTCGCTGCCTGCGCTGATGGGCGTATCGGTGTATTTGTCCTTGCTTGTCACGAATCTGTTTCGTTTCGATTTTCGATCAGAGATTGATTCCATGGACCAGTTGAAGACCATGCCCGCCTCTTCCTTCGCTATAGCCGCCGCAGAGCTGGTGGCGCCGACGGTAACACTGACCGCCATCTACCTTGTTCTTGCCGTCGGTACTGCAATCGCCATGCAACGTCCGGAGATAGTCGGGATCGTGCTCTTGATCAGCCCGCCGTTTGCCATGCTCCTGATGGCGATAGAAAACTTCGTGTTTCTTACGTGGCCCGCACGGGTTGCGCATCGCGGCAATATGGATTCGCAACAGATGGCGCGCACCTTTCTGGGGCTTCTGGTGAAGTTTCTCATCATGGTTCCCGCCGGCGCGGTCGCGGTCGGCGTTGCGCTTGCGTGCGGATTCATATTGAAGTCTTGGTTGCTGGCATGGATTGCCGCAAGTTGGATTTTGACTCTCGAAGCAGCGCTCATGCTTCCAGTAGTGGCGCATGCTTACGACAAGTTCGACCCGAGTGTCGATACCCCGCCGTGATCTCAGGGTTGCGTTGCTAGTCTGCGTACCCCAACGCCTTCAATTCGTCCATTGCCTCTGGAGACAACTGCGGCGCGGCTGATTGGGTGCCGGTCTGTGGCACATACCAAATCCTGAACTTTGCCATGTTTGTAGGCTCGGAAATCTCTGATGGCTGCGGGTAGGCCGACTCAGCGGGGTCGAGCACCAGATTGAATGCGGTGCCTGTGGCGACCGGCTGTTCGCCGAGCGCAACAGCGATGTCTGATTGTGAGGTGAGCGCAAGGGAGATTTTTCCAGACGCGCCCACTGTGCGCACAATAAGTTCGTCGCGCTTTGCCCGGCTGAACTTGCCGAGGTTTAAGGTCACACCCCTCTCGGAGATCGACATCGCGGAAACGTCCTGTCCGCCAAGCAGTTCCGCGCTATCCACCACCTGTTCTGAGGACAGCGTGAGCATGCCTTTCCACTCGAGATTCGGTAAGTCGAACGCGATATGCCACCCTTGGGGATTTACGGCGAAAAACTCCTCAAGCGGCTTTTGCAATCGCGAAACCATTTCAGGATTAGTCGCAGCAAGGTTGTTCTTTTCGGCAGGATCTTGGGCTATGTTGAAGAGCTCAAAGACGCCGGGCTGCTTTCGGATTAGCTTCCACTCTTCATCGCGCACGGTCCGCATCATGAAGCGCTGCCCGTAGCCGTATCCGTCATGCTCTTCCGTCTTGTTCAATACGCGCAGGAGGCTTTGTCCGTCGAGTCCTTCGGGGATCGGAAGGCCGGCGGTATCGAGAATTGTGGGCATCAAATCCGCCAACTCTACGACGGGTTTGAATCGTGTTCCGCCGAACTGTGCCTTTGGGAACTTGATAATCATCGGAATGCGCAACGCCTGTTCATAGACGTTGCCGTGTCCATACGTGCCATGTTCTCCGAACTCTTCGCCGTGATCTGCGGTCACGATGATTAGGGCGCGGTCATAGAGTCCCCGTTCCTTGAGATTCGTGAACAAGTCATTGATCGATTCGTCAATCATTCGAATGCAGTCGTCGTACAAGGCTTTGCAATAATCCGTCTCTTCCTGCGTCATCGTCAGTTCGCCATGGTTCACCGCGGTTAGAAACGCTTCGGCATCCACCATGTCGCGTCCGGGCCGTTGGAACGTCGGGGGGTTGACGAACTCCTTCGAGAAGTGAAGATACTTGGGATCATCTGGTCCGTAGGGCAAATCGTCGTATTGCTTTGCCGGCTTTGAATGCACATCGAAATTATGCAGGAAGAGGAAGGTATTCGGCGCATTCATCGTTTCCAGCCAGCTTGTTGCCAACCGGTGCGTGTCATGAATGCCGCGGAACCTCCAAGTCGGCGTATTGTACACGTCGAAGCCGTGCGAGAATCCTCGCCAGGGATAGAGCCAAAACGTAAAGCCGACATATGCGCCGTTGATGTAGCCGCCATCGCGCAACGCCTCGGCAAGAGTCAGCGTTGCTTCCGAAAGGTTGGCGTTTGGTGTCACGCCATGATGTTTGGGTTGCAAGCCGGTAAACATCGTTGCGTGAGACGGGAGTGTCCATGTCTCCGGCGTAATCGCGTTCTCGAATAGCACTGCCTCCTTCGCGAACGCGTCAAGATGCGGACTCGTTTGCCGGTGATAGCCGTAGCATGACAAATGGTCTGCCCGCAGCGTGTCGCAAGAAATCAGGATGATAGGCGTTGCCGCACTCTCTCCTTCCTGGCCATGAATCAGCGGGTCGCCCCAACATGCGGGGCTGGGTGCTTTCTCGCCAACCGCGGAAACGGTAAAAGAGATCCGCGCCGTTTTACCCGCGAACTGGGAGAGATCTGCTTTAAACGGAATCCACTCGCGATGTTTCACGTTTGTCGTCGGAGTTAGAGCCTGATCGAGTAGCAGAATTCCCTTTTCGTTCTCCGTATCCAGCGTGGCGACAAACCGGGCTTCGGCGTCCCGGCCTTTCGCCCATGTTTCTTCTGGCAGGCCGATATGGATGGTGAAAATGGCGTTTGGGGGAATCACCAACTCCCACGGAGTTTGCGTGCCGAAGACGGCTTCGTGCGTCTGTGCAGCGATTGTGATGCGAGTCGGATTTTCGGTGGGCACATAGGCAAGTTCCATGGACTCTATTACGACGTCCGCGGACACATCGCTCGGCGACAAGACGATGCTCTTTACCGTGCCCACCCAACTTTGCGTGCCGAGAACGCCCAGACCTACGCGATAGGTATGGACTTCATTGTCCGCGAATATTGGAATCGTCATGCCTTGTGCGCGCATCGACGAGGGCTCTACATCCGTAGTCCAGGATAGCGTGCTGAAAGAGCCCTTGCTGACACGCATCCGAATGCGGAGCTCATTATAGTCCTCCGCGCGAATTCCCAGACCCAGCATGGCCGTGACGTTTGGAACTGCGTCGCTCTCAACCAGGATTAGTTTTCCGTCCTCCTTGCGACCGGGAGGCTGCATTTTGTCCTGTTCGCCGCGACGGGCTCTGGTCATCATGACCATGGATTTCACGGGCACAACGTAGGGCTCACGGAGCGTCTCGCGTTGCGCAACGAAATGATCGTGGGTAAAGCGGTGTACGAACGACTTCCCGTCGTGCGTCTCCGATCCGGCAGACAGGAGGACGCGCTGTTCCGGGGGCTTAGGGCCTGCCTGACCTCCGCAACCGGACACCGCGGCACATACCATGATCGTCGCCAATTGAACGAGCAAGGATTTGGAAAAGGAAGGAAAATTCATGTGATGTAAACGCAAAACTCGCACCAGACATCGTAGAGTTGACTCTTGCTAAAACCGTACCGTAGCAGCCCGTTGGGTTTCAACCCCGGGCCATAATCCTTGACTTGACGCCGAGGGTCGAACAGAATTGCGCCTGTCAATCATGATTGCCACGATCATCTCCGCATTACGCGTCTACCAATGGCCGAAAAACCTGGTGGTTTTCGGCGCTTTGGTGTTTGCCGAAGAGCTTTCCGATCCCCGGCAGGCAGTAAAGAGCATAATTGCGTTCGCCGTATTTTGTGCCGCATCCAGCGCCATCTACATTCTCAACGATATTTTTGATGTCGAAAAAGACCGCATGCACCCGGACAAGCGAAGCCGTCCAATCGCAAGCGGGGCGCTTTCCATGCCCGTTGCCGCGGCGATGGTCGTGTTGCTCGCTGTCGGCGCGCTCGCAACATCATTCGCGCTGCATTCAATGCTTGCATACGCAGTGATCGCTTTCCTTGCGCTCAATCTCCTGTACACGCTCGTTCTAAAGAATGTAATGATTCTCGATGTCCTTGCGATTGCGATCAGCTTCGTTTTACGTGGTGTAGCCGGCGCGCTTGTGCTGGATGTGAAATTCTCCAATTGGCTTGTCGTTTGCACGATGTTTCTGGCGCTCTTCCTTGCGTTGGGAAAGCGACGCCGCGAGATTGGCGTGCTCGAGAAAGAGGCCATCCACCACCGGGAAGTCCTGGGGCAATACACGGTGCCCTACCTCGATGCGCTCATGATCGTGCTCGCGGGTACGACGCTGCTTACCTACACCATTTACACGTGCTCGCCGGAGGTCGTCCAGCGCCTCGGAACCGACAAGCTCTACCTGACGTTGCCTTACGTCGTCTATGGCTTGTTCCGATGCCTGTATTTAGTTCATCATAAGAGCGGAGGGGGCGATCCAAGCCGAACGCTCGTGCGGGATGTGCCTTTGCTGGCGGCGGTCCTGCTATGGGGCCTGACTGTAGTGGGCATAATCTACGGGCTTCGCGGAAGGTAGACTTGTTCCCTCACCCCGGTGCGTATGGCCCACTTTTCCAAGGTAGAGGTGTGGATGAAGCCGAAGAAAAAGAAACCCACGATCGCGGAAGTCAGCGACAAGGTTGTCGCGCTTATTCTCGGTGGCGGGCGCGGCACGCGCCTTTACCCGTTGACAGCCGAACGTGCAAAGCCCGCTGTGCCCCTTGGGGGACGATACCGGCTCGTCGATATCCCACTGAGCAATTGCATCCATTCCGGAATGAACCGGATATTCGTGTTGACGCAGTTCAACAGCGCCTCGCTTCACCGGCACATCAATAACACGTACAAGTTCGACAATTTTTCCGGCGGCTTCGTGGAAATACTTGCGGCCGAGCAACGGGCGGAAAGCGGCGACTGGTTTCAGGGCACGGCGGACGCCGTGCGAAAGCACCTTCGCGAAATCGATCACCTTCAGGCCAGCCACTTTCTGATTCTCTCCGGTGATCAGCTTTATCGGATGGATTACCGGTTGATGCTGGAAACGCACCTTCACTATGACGCGGACATCACCGTTGGCGTATTGCCGGTCACCCGGGAAGCCGCGCGCGGCTTTGGGGTGCTTAAGGCGGAATTGGACGGACGCATCGTCGAGTTTGTCGAGAAACCGCAAACAGATGAACAACTGGACCGCCTGACAACGCCGCGCGAAGTCTTCACGGAACGTGTGGCAAACGCTGAAGGTCGCGATTATCTCGCTTCTATGGGCGTTTACCTCTTCAAGCCCGATGTGCTTGAATCGATCTTGCGCACCCAACCCGACTGGATCGATTTCGGCCGGGACGTGATCCCGAGGTCGCTGGAAGGCCGCAAGGTGTATTCGCACCTGTTCACGGGATTCTGGGAGGACATCGGAACCGTTCGGTCGTTCTACGAGACCAGCCTGCTTATGGTTGGCGCGAACCCGCCGTTCCGGTTTCACGAGAATTCGCAACCGATTTATTCGCGCGCGCGATACCTGCCGGGAGCGCAAATAACGAATGCACAAATCAACGAAGCCGTCATATGCGAGGGCTGTGTGATCGGGCAGGCAAATATTACGCGTTCCGTTATCGGGGTTCGCGCCATCGTTCGCTCGAACGTGACAATCGACAACAGTATCATTATGGGTTCTGATTACTACGAAGAAGATCGCGTAGTGAAGGGGCCGGTTCCCATGGGAATTGGCGAAGGCTCGAGGGTCGTGCGCGCAATCATCGATAAGAATGCGCGCATAGGCAAAAACGTCATCATAGAAGGCGGTTATCATCTGCCGGACTCGGACGGGCTGGGCCACGCCGTGCGAGATGGGATTGTCGTGGTGCTCAAGGGTGCGGTCATTCCGGACGGCATGCGGATCGGCGTATAGCGCTGGTTATTCCCCCATCGTTTTCCAGATTAAACTGCCGGTCATTGCAAGCAGCAATACGCCCATGACAACCTTGCGCCGTTCGAGCGTCAGCCATTTTTCGAATCGCGTTGCGACGGGGTTGATCAATTGTGCGCCGATAAATACCAGCGGCGCCATTGCAAAACAAACGTGCCCATAAGTGTAGGGCAGGGTGGTGGTTCGCTCCGCGAGAAGGCTTGCCGCGGTGCCCGATATGCTTGTGACCACCATGACGGTATTGGACAGCGCAACCGCCCGCTCATTCGAAACGATGCCGGCAATCAGCGCCAACGGCACCAGTACGGCCCCGCCGCCGGTGCCGGTTGCGCCGCCAACAATGCTGGCAAGAACGCCGATGCTCACGGCGATAACATTGCGCTTCCGAACGTTTTCTTCCCGCACTTTTTTCTGCGTGATGAAGAAGGTGCGAGCGCCGACAAACGCCAGCAACGCGATGAACACCCAAACCACGCCGTCTTCCGGCATGTTCGCTGTTATCCAACTGCCGAGATACCCACCGACGATAGAACCGCACGCAATAACCGCCGCCAGTCCATATTGCGGCACGTGACCGCGATTCATGCGCCACGCGTTCACCGCGGAAACGAAGATGATAATGAAAAGGCTTGTGCCCTTCGCCGTATGTGCATCCATGCCCTGCACAAAGAGTAGGAACGCGGGGACCATAAAAATGCCGCCGCCAAGGCCCAGCGCTGCGCTGACCATACCCACCGCGCAACCTAGCAACAGCATTTCGACCACGAACAGAGGCGTCACGTCCAGGTACTCCAGCGAAGATTTGCGAAAGACACGATTGTACACAAGGTGAAACGGCTTTACCCCCTTGAATACGTTTGATACCATCCCGCGCATGCACTTTTTGCACGGGGTATTTGTGTGATTGATGTGGACATAGACATGTTTTTGTCTGGCCTGTGCCATGCGTGAACTTCGCGCATGGATAGTGCTCGGC
>CALEZK010000216.1 GCA_937928585.1 uncultured bacterium
GTGATACATGCTCAACAAAATCGGGTCCGTCTCGTATCGGATCAGGTGGTAATAATTCATGAAAGCCATGTTGTCATCCGCCTGCCCGAAGGACCCCGGCCCCAACTGAACTTTGGGTTGGGTCATGCCGTTCATCGCGAAACCTTCTTCGTGGGCAAGTTTCAAATAGATGTCCCGGTATTTCTGATCACCGGTGATGTGGTGGGTGACGGACAAGTACGTGAGAATGCTGAAGGAATTTAGACCGCGTTCTACCCACCAGTCTTCGTTCCGGTTCATGTCATCGGGAGAAAAATGGCCCCAACGCGTCGGTTTGCCATCATGGTCGACCATGTTGAATCCATGCTTGATCAAGTGGTCCGTCATACTCCGCACGATGGCGCGTACTTCATCTTTTTCCTCTTGGGTTTCACAGACCCGGTCGTAATAAATTCCGAATCCGAAGTAGTACCCGTCTAGCTCGTCGGGACTCGAATCGCATTTCCAATACCACTCCCCCGTCTCATCGATCGGCCAACGCGGATCAATTATCTTCCAAAGGGCGTCCGAATTCGCGCGCCGCTTGCGATCTGTCTCGGGATTGAGCTTCAGGTTTGGATCCGGACCGGAAGTCGGTTCAATCGCGCGCGCGATGAACCCCTTCGGCGCTGGATGGCTTCCACCGCTCGTTACGTCACTCAGGAACACCAGCGCACGAAACGCACCCTTCGCATTCTCGCGGAGGACCGGGTCTTTCGTCGCCGCATAGCCAAAACTCGCCGCACCCAGATAGAGCCCCATGAAGTGCCCATCGTTATCCGTCGCCGTCGCAACGGCCGATGATTTATCTCCGGGCTTTTGCAAGACAGCAGGATTGACGTATCCAAAGGGCGTGCGCCGGTGATACCGCTCGATATCCGTGTTGAATCGGGCTGCCTTCTCCGACAGTTTCATGGGTTGAAACGCTATTCGGGATACCCCAGACGCGGTCGCGAACCACGCATCGCCGCTCGCATCGATTGCGACGTCGCGAACGTGATTGTCGAGCAACCAGCGCCTGCCCTGGCGAAACTCCCATACGCCATCGGCATACCGAATCGCGCCATTCGTCGTGCCGAACCAGACGCCCTTTGGCCCAGCGGCGATACACGTAAAGTCGTTAAAGGGCAAGCCCTCAGCCCCGGTAAACAGGGTCCATTCGCCGTCACCCCTGTGAACGCCCACGCCTTGCGGACAGGCAAACCAAAGTTGCCCCTCAGCATCAAACGTTACCGCGCGAACATCCAGCGGTGCCCACCGCGTTTCGCCTTGGCGTGGCTTGGCAAGTTCCCAGCGCTTGCCATCGTGAATGTATAAACCACTTTCGGCGGCGACGGCAGTAGAACCGTTATGAGTTGCAATGTCTCTTATCGTTTCCGCCGCGCCGGCAAGCCGGAATAGTTTCCTACGATCAGGCAGTTCCGAAGCATGCAGATCGCCGGGCTCCGCAACCGACGCCGGGCTCCACCGTGAATCAGTGAAGTAAGCTTCTCCTTTTGGCGTGGTCACGCGGATTACACCAGATTGGTCGACGTAGATTTGAAGTGCATCATTGTCGGGCAAACCGTTGTCCGAGGTATAAGGCACGTGAACCTGCTGATCGAAAACGCCGACTTGCATCGGCAACTCGTAACGCTCGACTTCAGTTTGCGCTGAAGCCTCCAGCGCCACTGCCCAGCCCAAAGCAACCAACCCTGCCAAAACAAAACTGCGACCAAGCACTTCTTGCTCCCCAATAAAATACACTTGAACACACGAATCGAGATCGATTCGTCGATGGTAACCCCGAATAGTGCGGGATGCAATTACTACCGGACGGGATCCAACAGGCGTCCTACGGGTTTTCCACTTTTTCGCAGTCGTTCGCTCCTGCAAAACACACCGCGCAAAGCGCTGCGGCAATTCGCGGCGCCCTGGTTTCGACTCGGGACGCGCAATTCGCAAATCCCAGGTCGAATTTGGTATGGTTCGCGCCAATCGTGGCAGTCTTACGCCGCCACGATAATGTTCAGTCGAAAGGGAGGTGATGTGAATGGCGAACAACGTCGCGGAGATGGTGAAGAAAATTGTTGTCGAGAAGCTGGATCGCAAGCCCGAGGAAGTCACGCTTGAAGCGCGTTTTATTGATGACTTGGGTGCGGACTCGCTCGATCTGACCGAATTGTTGATGGCCCTCGAAGAGGAATACAACGTCGAGATCGACGACGAAGCGAACGAGATCCAGACCGTCGGCGACGCGGTCAAGTATATCGA
>CALEZK010000217.1 GCA_937928585.1 uncultured bacterium
AGAGTCTGCGAGATATCCGCTGGTATGTTTTTCGTCAGCTCCAGCACTTTCACGGCAAGTTTTCGGCCGTAGTCCTCCGCGCGCGCGAACTCGCTCGGGCCCTGCGCTCCCGCGGTTGAGATATCGCCTTCGGCGCCGTTCATGTAGAGGCACGTCGTGCCCGGAATGAAGCCTTCGATTTCACGTTGGAGATATCCAGGCCAATCGGCAGTAACCACCATGGTGTTGGCGTTGGAGAAGGTCGGGTGGGCGGTCCAGTTGACGAGAATCGCCAACGGGGCGCCGTCCGCTTTATCCAAACGGGTTACCGTCAATTCACGGTCGATAACAGGACTGCCTCGTCGGTTCCTGTTTAGGCCGTCCAGTTGCGTTGCGCCAGTGCTTACGGTAACAGGGTGAAGTGAGGCGTTGGCCGCCACGACTGAGTTGGCGATCTGTTCCGCGGTGAAGAGGAGCAGTTTCTCGTCGAATATACCTATTGCCTTATTCTCGAAAACATTGTTTCGGTTCATCGCCGCCATCTCGGTGGCACCGTGACTGTGGCTGGCGGTCAGCATGAGATTCTCGGATGCGAAACCGGAATCCTTGATGCGCGACAGAACTTCATCTCGCAGTGATCGTGGAATGCCGAGAAGATCCGTCGCGACTAGAGCGAACTTTCTATTACCCTGTTGTAGCACGAGCGCTTTGGAGAGAATATTGTCATGCACTCCGATGGCGGGTTTATTCTGCCGCTCTCCATAGCCGCCAAGGGGAACGTGGAGAGCCGCGGTATCAGGCGTAATGCTGGTGGTGGCCACCCCAGCCATCAGGGGATCGGCGATG
Source organism: uncultured bacterium (assembly GCA_937928585.1). GTDB lineage: Bacteria > Hydrogenedentota > Hydrogenedentia > Hydrogenedentales > SLHB01 > JABWCD01. Next base: position 826 of record CALEZK010000217.1, read on the forward strand.
GCAGCGGGCAGGTGGGCCAGCGCCACCAAAAGAAACAGGCGCAAGACTTGGTATGCGAGAGCGGTGCAATACGATAGCTTCATTGGGGCGTCCTTGGAATTTTGCCGGAACAGAAATCTCATTCGTGTGCGGAAATCATTCTAGGATTCAGGGCGCTGCCAGACAAGCACTTTGAGAACTGTAGCCAGTTGCGCTTTTGACATACCCGGCACCCAATGATAGCCTGAAGCGGCACGGCTGGACTGCACTTTCGTATACATCCCGTTGCCGAGCAATTACTTTCAGGAGACTCCAGGATGCCCGTATCATCAGACCGTTTGCCCGTTTTTTCCGTGGGGCAAACCGATGTCATAACGAGAACACCGTTTCCGAACAGCCGAAAAGTCTACATAGAAGGGTCAAGCCCGGATATCCGCGTGCCGATGCGCGAGGTGCAGCAGTCGCCAACGAAGGAACGCTCATCCGATACTGCGACACAGAACCCGGCGATTACCCTTTATGACACATCAGGCCCGTATACCGACCCTGACATAGGAATCGATGTGCGGAAAGGGCTATCGCCCTTGCGGGAACCGTGGATACGCGCGCGGGCCGACGTGGATGCGTTGGGGGGCATCACATCTGAATATGGACGCAAACGCGACCTCGACCCTTCGTTAGCGTCCGTGCGCTTCGAGCGGTCGCGCATGCCCCTGCGCGCCAAGGCAGGCTCCCGCGTTACGCAGATGCATTATGCAAAGCGCGGAGAAGTTACGCGAGAGATGGAATTCGTTGCGATTCGCGAGAACATGCGAATGGAACGGCAATTGGAAGAAATGCGCAAGCAGCACCCGGGGATGAACTGGGGCGCAAACACGCCCAAATCGATCAGCCCGGAGTTCGTCCGTGATGAAGTTGCCCGCGGCAGAGCTATTATTCCCGCGAACATTAATCATGTCGAGCTTGAGCCGATGGTGGTTGGTCGCAATTTTCTCGTGAAGATCAACGCGAACATTGGCAATAGCGCTGTCGCCAGTTCAATCGAAGAAGAAGTCGAGAAGATGGTGTGGGCGATTCGTTGGGGCGCCGATACGGTAATGGATCTTTCGACTGGGCCGAATATTCACGAGACACGCGAGTGGATCATCCGCAACGCGCCAGTGCCTATTGGTAC
>CALEZK010000218.1 GCA_937928585.1 uncultured bacterium
ACTCAAACCCGCTAAACAAAATCGCATTCGTAATCTCGTTTTGGAAGACCGCCCAGAGCGTGCCCAAACCCAGCAGCCCCATCGGCACCGCAAGTATCGCTCCCCAGATGAGCCCCGAGAGCGACGCTTTCCCATACTCCTGGCGCGACCGCAAACGCTTCGCCGGCGCGGCAGGAGGCGATGCCGCCCGCACGGGCGCCGGACCAAGAAAATCCGCCGAGAGCGCCGCCGCCTGCGCAAGGTCGGCCTGGCAGGCAGGGCACTGTGCCGCACCCGCGCGCAGATCAAACCCACAAATCGGACACCCAGCCATGACAAGACCCTCAAAAACCCAGTTAGGTCTCGTATCCCTTATAGCACACTTTTTGTATTCCTCAGCAAAATAAACCATTGAAGAACCCCCGCGCCGAGCAAAGGTGCGGAAATCAGCCCCATGTTGACCTGCAAACAACGATTGCTGCCGGAAAAGGAATTGTTGCGGGTTTTCTAACAGGCCCCGTTGTCCATTATGATTCCGCACGCACTATTCGAGGCATTCGACGTGACAGACACAAGCGTCCCCAATCGAACCGCGCGCCTCCTCAGGATTGCGGCGCGATGGGCCCTAGCGCTCACGCTCGCCAGTCTCGCATACGTCATCGCCGCGTCAGTCTATCGCAACTACACTCCGCGCTGGACGACTACCTGGCCCCGATTCGACAACGCGCAATCGGCCGGGGTGGACGCGACCAAGCTTGAACATGCCATGTCTCTTACCAAGGATGCCGGTGCATCCGCAGTCGTCGTAATTTTTCGCGGAAAACTTCTTGCCGCGAACGGCCGACCCGCAACCATCTTTCCATGCCACTCCGTCCGCAAGAGCTATCTGAGTGCGCTGATGGGACGCGCCGTATTGGAAGGCAAAATCTCGCTGGACTCGACCCTCGCGGAGATCGGCATTGACGACGTGCCGCCGCTCAGCGCGCAGGAGAAATCCGCAACGGTCCGCCAGCTACTTCAAGCACGCTCCGGCGTATACCACGATTCAAACGCGGCATCCGAGCGGATGCGGGGAACGCTGCCCGCGCGCGATAGCGTAAAACCCGGCGAGCGCTGGGTCTACCAAAACTGGGACTTCAACGCCCTCGGCACAATCTACAAAAACGCTACCGGAACCGACGTGTTCGAAGCATTTGAAAAACAAATTGCGCGCCCAATCGGCATGGAGCACTTTGATCGAACAAAGCATTGTAACTGGATCACCGGCGAGGCCTCGCAACACGGGGCCTACGAATTCCGCATGTCTGCCCTGGATATGGCCCGATTCGGTCAGCTCATGCTTCAGCAAGGTGCGTGGAACGGCGAACAACTTCTCCCAAGCGAATGGGTGAGCGAAAGCACCACGCCATACTCCACCGTGGAAGACGGTAAAGCCGTGATGGACCCCGCGTCTCCCGCGGGAAAACCGGCCTATGGTTACATGTGGTGGGTCGGAACCATTGCTTCCGCTCTTGACAACCCGCCGGAACTCGAAGGCTCCTACTCGGCCGAGGGCGTCGGGGGCCACCTGATCGCCATCGTTCCGAAACTTGACCTCGTGATCGTGGTGCGCGCCAACACCTGGCTACCCGCATGGACTCCGCTCATTCCAACCCGCGTAAACAACACGAAGCTGGTACCCGCCCTTCGCGAAATCATCGACGCGGTGCGGCCTGCCGCGATTGCGGGGGAGCAATCGCAGGAAGAAGTTCTCAAAATCTGATGACGCCTACTGTTAGTTGTTACGTTTGAAATCACTAACAGCACGGGTCACTGGTCCTTTATCCCGTCGGGATGTCAGCGCGCAGTCCGCCGCGGCGGATTGGGGCACCGAAGTCGCTTCGACGCAGGCGATCCTGCCTTCGGAAGTCGATTACAAGCCAAGTTGCATTACCCATATCTGGCCGTCCTCTGGCTTGGATCTTCGGTTTCTTGGTTCATCAATGCCGCTGTGCAAAGAAAGTCGTACAAATCGCGATTAGTGCGGCAGCACAAATAGCCCGAACTCTGCTTTGTCGCGTTCATAACGATCGAGTGAGAGATTCTTGGCGTCCCCGCCACCAAGCACAGATCGCAATCCGATTTCTGAGATACGCAAGTGGCATTTTTTCCCGTGCTCATCGTCTCCGCGCGGGCCGTCAAAAAGCGCTGCTTCATATC
>CALEZK010000219.1 GCA_937928585.1 uncultured bacterium
GAAATCGGCATCGGCATCATCGGTTCGCAATTTATTGCGGAAGTGCATGCGGAATCGTTTCGCCATGTGCGCGGAGCAAGGCTCGTCGCCGTCGCCTCTCCCACTCCCGGCAACGCACAGGCGTTCGCGACCAAGCACGGCATCCCCCACGCCTACACCGAGTACCGCGAACTGCTAAAGCGTGACGACGTTCACGGCGTGGTCTTGTGTCTGCCCAATTATCTCCATTGCCAGGCCACGCTCGACGCCGCTGCCGCGGGCAAGCACGTCCTCTGCGAAAAACCAATGTGCATGAACCTCCGCGAAGCGGACACGATCATCGCCGCGTGCGCCAAAGCAAACGTAACATTCATGTACGCGGAAGAACTCTGCTTCGCGCCCAAATACGTCCGCGCGAAACAACTCGCCGACGAAGGCGCGCTCGGTCGCGTGTACCTCGTAAAGCAAAGCGAAAAACATTTCGGGCCGCACGCGGACTGGTTTTGGGACGTCAACCAAAGCGGCGGCGGTGTCTTGTTCGACATGGGTTGTCACGGCATCGAGTTTGCCCGGTGGATCCTGGGCCGTCCGCGCGCCACGAGCGTCTACGCGCATTGCGCAACCTACGTGCACGGCGAACGCACGCGTGGCGAAGACACCGCCATCCTCATCATCGAATTCGAGAACCACGCCATGGGCCTGATTGAGGAAAGTTGGGCGCGCCAGGGTGGCATGGACGACCGTGCCGAGATTTACGGCAGTGAAGGCGTTACGTACGCCGACCTGCTGCACGGAAACGCCCTCGAAACCTACAGCGCAAAGGGCTATGGCTACGCTGTCGAGAAAGCGGCCAGCACGCAAGGCTGGACCTTTACCTCGTTCGAGGAATTGTGGAACTACGGGTTTCCCCAGGAAATGCAGCATTTCGTGGACTGCATTCGGGATAGAACACCCCCCTCAGTCACCGCGCACGATGGGCGCGCCGTGCTCGAAATCATTCAAGCCGCGTATGCATCCGCCGGGTCGGGTGCGCGCGTTCAGTTGCCATTCACAAATGACCTCGACAAGCCAATCGATCTATGGAGGAGAGCATGAAAGCATTCGCCGGTTTCCGTCTTCTGGTGTTGATGAGCATCGCCGTTACACCGTGTTTCGCGCAGGACCGAACAATGATTGTCGAGCAACCTGCGAAGTCGCCCGATGAACAGCGCGCGTCGTTCTCCCTGCCGCCGGGCTTCGAAATTCAGTTGGTCGCGTCGGAACCGGACATAAAAAAACCAATGCAGTTGGCGTTTGACGAAAAGGGGCGTCTGCTGGTCTCCACCTCTACCGATTATCCCTTCGCCCCAGGCGAAGGCGCCGCGCCCGGCGACAAGGTCATGCGATTGGAAATCGACGGCGTTACCGGCAAAGCCACCAAAGTCGAGGCTGTTGTCGAAGGCCTCAACATTCCGTCCGGCATCGAAGCGCTTCCCGGCGAACGTATCCTGCTCGGTCATGCGCCCGACCTGCTGCTCGTGCAACTTAAAGACGGCAAGGAAGTCTCGCGCGAAGTGTTGTACACCGGCTTCAAGCGTGACGACACGCACGAAATCCTGAATTCGTTCACGTGGGGTGTGGACGGCTGGCTCTACGCGCTGCAAGGCCAAACAAACAAATCCACCATCACCGACAAAAAAGGCCGCGAGGTTCCGCTCTATCACGGCAACACCTATCGCATGCGTCCCGATGGCACCGAGTTGGAGGTCATCGCGCCCGGCATGAGCAATCCCTGGGGTCAGATCTTCGACGACAACTACAACCTTTTCGGATCGGATTGCGAGAGCCGTCCGCTCTGGCAGATTGTGCCGGGTTTCTCGTACCCCGGCTTTCGTCAGCCCAAGGCTGCCGCCGGCTACGCGCCATTCATCACCGAAGACGGCCACGGCGCGAGTGGCTTTGCAGGCCTCGTCTATATGGACGCATACGGTTTTCCAGAGGAGTATCGCCGCACGCTGTTCCTCGGCAATGTCATGCAGGGCTTCATCC
>CALEZK010000220.1 GCA_937928585.1 uncultured bacterium
CCTTATATCCATGTATGGCCTTGTTTGCTTCGGCAATAATTTTGGTCTTGGCTTCGGCTATCCTAGGGGCCAAAACACTTTTCAGTTTAGGGGGCAACGAACCTATCGCAGGAGAAAATTCGATATTTACGTCTCTAAAGAAGTTCTCTCCGACTTTCACTCGCGTAAAAATTGCCAACTCGGCGTCAATCTCGGCGTTACGGTTTATTATCGTGGCGGAGGTTTCGCTGAATGCTTGATATCTTGCGAGCTCGGCTTTGCTGAGCTTGCTCAATTCCCGTAACGCGGTTATCTTTGTTTCGAGCTCCGACTTCTGCTTTTGGATCGCGCCCTTATCACCCAATTCTTTTAATTGGATGTTCAACGCGTCAAATTCCTCAGAGTTCTCGAACCAACTTTCCACTTTTTCGGCAATTCGGCGATTATAGGATGCAACATTTGCCATAGCTTGCTCATAGTCAGCTTGGAACTGAGGTACCAACTTAAAAAGTATAGGCTCGATCTTCGCCTTGATTATATCGGCATTCTTGGTCATGTCGAACAGATAGTTTTGAGGTATGTAGACAATATTGCCGGGACTCTCGTCGTTGGTACTCCCATCAGCCCATTGGATCGAATACTCCAGTTTAATTTTGTGCCAGTGGTAGTCCTCGCCTTCACCAGGACCATCGATAATGTTCGCAACTCCATCCGGATCAACTGAGTGAGCAATGTACGCGAGTAGGGCCGATTTACCTGATGAGCGACTGCCAATGATCGAACATAAATTGTCATTAAATACGATTTCTGCAGGAAAGTCGGCGGAGTCGCCGAATGTTAATTTTCGGATTACCTTGTATGCGTCTTTCTCATCAGGTTTGAGTGGACCAATGTAAACCCGTTCTCCTGACTCCGGTTCATATAGAGTTTGTCGGAGCCCGTCATACGTGGTGTCAGCTTTAAGCCAAGTCACGTCTTTTGTAATCGCGCGTTGCTTTCTACCGCCTGCTTCGATTTCTTCTGCCACCCTTTTTCCCAGGAAGGCCTCGATATCTCCAAAAGAATGGCTGTCGCTGCTCGCAAACGTTGGCTTTCTCGGCGAATTAAGAGCGTTGTCTTCAAATCTGTCTAGCTTTAGGAAATGGTCGACATTTTTCTGACCACCAAAGAATGCGTCACTAAACTTGTCGATTTCGTCGCAAATATTCTCTTTTCTCTTCTTTCCGCGTACCGCTCGAATTCCGTCATTGTTTGCCGCTGTTATTACCAAAAAATGGTCTTGTCTGATAGCCCTTTTTCCGAAAGTTTCCTCGAATGCCTCGGCTATTGATTGCCTGCTCACTGTCGCAGACTCGAAATCATCCGAAGTAGCCAGTTCAGCACAAGTAACAGCGACGGATCTTGGACCGGTTTTTTCAACTTTCAATCTGCTTAAAAACTTATCCACACTCGACAGGGAATTCGGGTTGAACAGCAGGTGAACATTAACTTCCTCAGTTTCTTTGTTCACCGTCTCATTTAGCCTTAGTTCGAGGTTAAAGAAGAAGACTTTTTCCGATTTGGGATAACGCTCATTGAAACGACCTATAAACGCCCGGAATGCATCTACCGAAAAGTAGTCGGTGATACCGAATACCTGAACGTCGGAAGCTTCTAATATACTGCAAAATTTGTCGAGTCGCTCTGCGCCATCATTGGTGTCATACGCATCATTAAGTTTACATCCAGGAGGATGAACCTGCAGGTCCCATTTTCGCCAAAGTGAACCACGTGGATCGCAAATCATGGAATTAATCTTTCCGGCTTAAAATGAGGGCCAGTTGTAGCTTGTTGATTCATGATTTGCAGCCGTTCGTATATTGCAATTGGCCCAATAAGACACTGGCGAACAAATCGTCACATGCCACCACTGATTAAGATCACCCCACCATTGAGCCCAAGTCGTTGCCTGGCCTTCGTCGTCAATCATCGGAATTGCTGGAAATGGGATGGTCGGTACTCGGTCACAGATCCAACAACTAAAGTCTTGAAGAGCGAAGGCATACCATGGTCCCTCAATCACGTCTTTGGGAATATTCATCACCCGTCTCATTAGCCACAAGCGTAACAGGTAAGGGAAACAGAGGCAAGATAGGCAGGACGTGGGGACTTTAGGACTTTGTAGCGGGTATGGTGCACCAATTCGCCTAACGCGGAAAATTCAAGCTATTCTCCTGCTCAAGCCGCACAATCTTGGCCTTCAACGTCCCTAAAGACCCCATGTCCCCGTAGACGTGAGGCCGACTCCGGGTTAGACTCAAAGTGACCCACAACCTTCGCGAGCATCTCGTCCAAAGTTCGAAGTCTGGCTCGTGACGGGGCACCCTTAAGGACACCCGACCGTTTTGCTATCAAATCAAACGGAAAACACGGCTTAACCACAACATCTTTCCCGTTTACCGTTCGGTTCGAAGTGGCCATTTTGATTAAATCGCGCTTTTCTGCGGGAATTCCCATTTTATAGCCTAAATAAAGGCTTTCTGCGAGTTCGAAGAATTTCGTTACCGTCTCACCTAGAGAGCCGGTTGACGCAGTCATGGCCTCCTTCCGTTCCGCAATATCCTGCTGTTCCATCAATAGTTCGGCTTTGCGTTCTTCGTACTCGCACTTATTGATCAGCTTGTCGATTACCGCATCCGTTAGCCGGGAAAGCCGCTCGCGGACTTCATTGTGCCGCAGTTCGAGCGAACGCAATTCACGTTCGGTGGTCGTTTGCCAGTTGGTCTTGAGCGTTCTCAATTTGCCTTGTAGATACAGGCGCTCACGGTTGCTGAACTGGAGCGGGATGAATGCCGCTTCAATGGCAGCGTCGATTGCTTCTTCTCGCACAGAGGCCTGGTTGCAGCCCCGAGTATGGCAGCGATAATAAACGTGCCCTTTGTGGCCTTCGCCAGTTAACGTGTTACCACATTTTGCGCAAGTAAATAAGCGCCGAAACGTATAACCATGGCGCTGGGGACCCGCAGTGATTCTTCCCTTTAAGACCAGCTGGACACGATCAAAGACGGATTTCCGAATCAGAGGAGGATGGTTGCCTTCAAACATTTCACCGGTTCGGTGAATACGAATTAACCCAACGTAAAATGGGTTATGAAGCAATATAGACAGTGAATTTCGGCAATATGGTTTGCCACTTGGCGCTCGAAGTCCCAGTTTGAAGAGCTCGTGACGTAGCGTGTGAAGGCTGTATCGGCCTGTGGCATACAGCTCGAACGCTTTCTGAACAAGGGGGCCGGAGACGGGATCAATGGTTTTGGGAATCCCTTTTCCTTGGTTCAAGTAGCCCCTGGGAGCAGGTAGCGGGTAAACGCCTTGTTTCAAACGACCGTAGAAGCCTTTTCGTGTTTCCTCCTTGAGATTCCGAATGTAGTCTGCCGCCACGACGGCTTGAATGTCTGCTGACAGCCGCCCTCCGCGAGAACGAAGGTCGAGACTTTCATTGGCGAAATGGATATCGACGCCGCGATCAATCATTTCTCCCAGATTGGCCCAATCTTTAAGGTTTCGAGCACTCCGATCGATCTTGTGAATGACGACACCTTGAACCTGGCCTTTATTCAAAAGCGAAAGCATCCTCCCAAAGATTGGCCGGCCACGTTTTGCCGCAGTCTGACGCTCTTCGAACCATTCAACGATTGAGAAGTTCTGGGCTTGGCAGTATCGCTCAATAGAAGCGCGCTGTTCTTGTAGCGAAACGCCTTTTTCTCCTTGCTTAAGCGTGGAGACACGAATGTAGCCAAAGACTTTTTTCATAAAAATTGAAGGGGCGGATACTGGTCAACGGATCGTAGATCGGATTTCCAAATCCGTCAATGCCTCGAACCGCGCATAGGCTTCGGGGTCGGATCGAATGCGGTTAAATATATGAATCATTAGCTCCAAGTACTCACCGAACACCGCATCGGCCTCACGTTGTTGTTCGGGTGAGAGCTCGGGATAAAGATCTTCAATTGTTACGGTTTCTTCAATTTTTCCGTTACGCGACATCGCACCATTATCACTGTAGCTCGTACCAGCATACAGGGGGACAAAGTAGTCGCAGTACCAAGAAAGCCAACCTACTTGTTTGACGCTATGAGCGATATCGTCCGAGGATGGAGCACAATTCCCAATACCATGATGAATCGGTGCCTGGCTACAAGCCGGTTCACGAAATTCTGAACAACAAACGAAGTAAATGGGACTTGCCCATGGTTTCGACCATTCTCCCGGACGATAGTGTGGTCGAAATGGTTTTTGATCCCAAGGAGAAAGTCACGAGACTTTGTCTCTATCGAGATGAGGCGGTGAGATATGTGAACAAAATTGAAATCAAGGGGCGAGTCCATGTTCCGTATTCCGCCAACAACAACCTCGTGCACAACGAAATCATCCTTTTTCCATCGCAAGCAACAGAGTACGGAACAGAAAGGGAGCTTGTAGCTGAAATACATTCTTTTATACACCGGTACGTGGATATCGACTCAACCTTTGAACATGTCGCTGCATACTACGTCCTGCTCTCTTGGGTCTACGACGCATTCAATGAATTGCCGTACCTGCGAATTCGCGGTGACTACGGTACCGGGAAGACGCGATTCCTGCTGACCATCGGTTCACTCTGTTACAAGCCGATATTTGCCAGTGGGGCCTCAACGGTTTCGCCGCTCTTTCGCATGCTGGAAAGCTTTCGGGGAACGCTGATTGTCGATGAAGGAGACTTTCGCTTCAGCGACGAACGGGCGGACTTAGTTAAGATTCTGAACAACGGCAACGCCCGTGGGTTTCCGGTTCTCCGGTGCGAGACCAATCAATCCAGGGAGTTTAATCCAGCGGCCTACTCAGTGTTCGGGCCTAAACTAGTTGCCATGCGCGGAACATTTGACGATCCAGCGCTGGAAAGCCGATTCTTGACGCACGAAGTTGGTCTTCGTCCACTACGGAGCGACATTGCGCTCAACCTGCCTGTTAACCAACGCGAGGAAGCCCGACAACTTCGCAACAAGCTGCTCATGTTCCGGTTTAAGAAACGGCACCAAGTTCAAGTTCAACCATCGCTTGCTCGCAAGTCGGTTGAACCGCGCCTGAACCAAATACTTCTACCTCTGCTCAGCATTATCGACGACCCGGAAGTGCGGCGACACATCGAACAATTGACCGAGAATCAGCAGCGCCAGTTAATCGCGGAACGCGGCGAGAGCACCGAAGGACAAATCCTCGGAATCATTCGGGACCTCGTCGACAGCGGCGAATTGCGTTTATCCATCAAGGCTGTTACGGACATGTTCCGAGACCGGCATGGCGAAGATTGCGAACGTAAAGTCTCCAACAAGTGGATTGGATCGATCATACGGAAAAAACTCAATCTTCGGACCTTGAAAAGCAATGGCACATACTGCCTTGCGGACATTAACGCCGATGTACTTACCGCTCTCTATGAGAGATACGGGGTGTAGCAAACGGGACATATCGTGGACTTGGGGACTTTCATGCGCTACCGGACTAACTAGGGCCATGAATACTAAGAGGATTCTGTTCGGGCACCGCGACAATGGGCTACCAGAAATGGAAGTCCCCAAATCCCCAAGTCTACTGCTTCATTTGGAAAGATTAATCTGTCAGAATGATGCTATAAGTGAAATCTACTCTTGATTCGCCATTCTTTGCGTTTTGGACAATATCTCCATCCTTTGGCACCGTCTTCATTCCGCTAAACTAACCGCATATTAGGTCGATTTTTATTAACCCAACTCATTCAGGTGTGAGTCGTTCACAAACACCCAACCATCTTCGCTCGTACCGCAAGCGCTTTAGGTTGTCCCAGGAAGAATTGGCGATGCTTGTGGGCTGCGAAGATGCAACAAAGATTTCCAACTATGAACGCTTCAAGCGCCTGCCCGGCCTTGAAACAGCGTTGCGCATGCAAGCTCTCTTTGGGGTGGCCGTGGCCGAACTCTTTCCCGGCTTAGCGCAAGAAGCACAGTTCGATGTCAGACGAAGATTGAAGCAGCTTGCTGCACGTCTTTCAAATGCATCGAAATCTGCCGAGAAGATAAAGACCATCTTCACGCTACCCGGTTGTCTCTATGAGAAGAATGGTAAGCAATAGAACCATCCTGGCCATAAAGCTCGCCACACGCGGCTTCGGCTACGTAGTTCTTGATGGACAAAAACTCATCGATTGGGGAACCAAGGAAACGCGATCGGACAAAGAGCGCCGTACTCTAAAACAGTTGGAAAAGCTCATTGCCGTCTATACGCCGAAGCACTTGCTCCTTCCAGACTATTCCCAGTATCCACGTCGCCAAACCGAGCGCATATTGAATCTGACTAAGTTTATCGCTACATACGCAACCCAGAATGGCCTGTCTCTCCAACTCGTTTCGTGGCCCAAAGTCTGTGCGTATTTTCGGGTGGCAGGTGCTGCAACAAAACATGAGATGGCGTTGAAGACTGCAGAGCGCTTTCCAGAACTGGCTTCCTTCGTTCCTCCGTTCCGCAAGCCGTGGATGAGTGAACATCATCGCATGTGCGTCTTTCAAGCGGCGGCGCTTGCCCTCTCGTATCTTGAGGGCGTAGTGGGGCGCATTGCCAAGCGCGAAGAATGATGCGACCGAAACTTGTTGCAGGAATGGCGTTTTCGTCGCAGTGTTTCGCCATTGCCGTAGTGTCCGGTTCAGACTGCGTGTATAACGCCGTGCGCAAATTGGATCTGTCCCTCACGACGTATGAAAAATTGCGAATCCTCTACAAAGAGATTCACGCAATATGCCGCCACTTGGAGCTAAGTTCCTTCGCTATCGTTGCGTATTCAAAGAGTGCGAAAGCGGGAGCGCAGTTCCCAACTATTGCAGCGAGGGAAATTCGGGTACTCGCTCGGCGCAGATGCCTTGCGATCAGAAGAGTTAGACACGCCTCGATTCACCAGTTCCTGTCCGGGTCCAAACTCTCAAAAAATCAAACAAAACTATTCCCAGATATTGCCTTTCAGCAGTCGATGACCTCCCAGCAAAGAGTGTTGCAGCGCGAGGCGGCAGGCGCGGCCATACTGGCCTCATTCCCAACACGCCAATACCGCTCCAATCCCTAGCCCCACAGTACCTGTCTCACGGCCGCGAAATTATTAATAACCCATCGTCGCGGTCGTGAGGCCGGCAGTGTGTCGGTCTGAGTTCCTTTACAACCGAGACCAATGTCTCAAGGAGTAGCATTATGCCGAGTGTACAAAAAGCTCACAATGAATTGTACCGTCGGAAGCCGGACGAGGTTTTTCCAACGTTCATGGCTCTATTGACGCACTGCGAGCGCGTCCGGGCCACCTCCCAGACCTATTGGTTGGAACCGTACAGGGTGCGTCCACAAGCCGATGACCTGCGAATGGTCTTGGAACTTGATGAGGAGCCGTTCAACCTGAACGATTGGAGTTTCGGGCAACTGTGTCGTCAGGCGGACGTGCAAAAGGACACTGTTAACCGTCTGTCGCCGGAAACGGCATGCCGCGTTCTGGTTGAAACCCTCCCTGCTGGCAATAAGCCGCAACAGATTTATGTTGCGGAGAAGACAGTCGCCGCTATCCACGGCGTGAACTACACGCGAATGTTCAACGCCGAGGTGTTGTCTGTCGTGGCGGAATGGGCGACGAACTTTCGTCCGCCACAAGAAGCGGAGAACGGAGGTACCGGTCTGTACTGCGGGGAACAGGACATGTTTTGTTTCCTGATCGATCCGACCGGGTGGATTGAGATTGGCAAGGAGGCTTTCGCTCCAGGCTTCTTCTTGTGGAACTCGGAGGTTGGGCGACGGACGGTGGGTATCCAAAGCTTTTGGTTCCAGGCCGTATGTCAGAACCACATTGTCTGGGGCATGACAGACGTGACCGAGTTCTCGCGCAAGCATACGAGCAATGTCAGGGAAGCGCTGGATCAGATTCGAGGGATTATTGAGAATCTTATCGAGCGGCGCAACCAAAACCGCGATGACTTTGTTCGGATTGTCAGGCAGGCGATGAAACACACCCTAAATGGCGAGGACGACGCGGTTCTTCGCGTTCTGTTGGATCACGGTTTTAACCAAGCGCTAGCCAAGGCCTCGCTGGAACTCGCGCAGCGTGAGGGCAGACTAACGGTCTTCTCGCTGGTGGATGCATTGACCCGGATTTCGCAGGAACGCTGCAAGAACGGCGGCGATCGGGCCGAACTCGATCAGAAAGCCGGGCGATTGCTGTCGCTTGTGGCATGAGGGTGTGCCCATGGGTGATGCAAGCGATCTGGCAGATATAAGCCGCTTCATGGAGTCGCCGGAGGGCCGAAGCATTTTAGAGGCAGTCCGTCGACGGTTTGAGGGCAAGAGTATCCAAAGTGTCCTTTTCAAAGACGATACACCTTACATTGCCATAAGGCTTCTGTTTGATGACGGTTCAAGAGTGCAATGTATGATGCTGGAACTCAGCCTCTATGCCATTCGCGATGAGTACCAAGATGTACTTGATCGCGAATACCGCGCTGAGCGCACACGCACAGGCGAAAAATCAATGGAACAGCGTGTCCACTAAACAAGCGCTTTACCGCCATATCCTTGATCATTCAGGTATGGCGGTTTTTTATCCTTTCCGATTCCATTCGTAGTTGGAAAGCCACACGTCGTCCAGGGTGTTGTCATACCACATGCATTGGCCGGTCATGCGACGGGAGTCCGCGTTGACCTTAAGTACAAAGGTGCCTGTACCGGCGAGCACATGGGAGTTCTTTCGCCAGAACGTGCCGTAGAATACGTTACGTTTCAGTATACCCTCGTATTGAAACAGGTCTGTCGGCTCACCTTGAATGTGGCCGATTCCGCGTATGTGCCGCCCGTATTGTTGAAGGTTTGCGTCGATGCCCCGCAAGCGAACGCTTCCTTGCCGGGTGGGATCTTCGAACTGAACGGCCCATGCCGTTCCAATGTGAGGTATATCGCGGGAGATCGCGAGCGAGAACTTGGACAGCTGTCGGCGCGAGGCCGGTCCCGCTATATGTGCGGCCAAACTGAACGCATAACTGATGGCGTCTGCCAATAGGGTGATCATGTTACATTTTGGTTAATTCCTTATAATATACAATCATGTTGCCTCCGCAAGGGAGATAAGGGGTAATAATGCCACCAGGCACCATCCCCATCTTCTGATAGAAACTGCGGGCTGCGGCGAACTCCGGTGTTGAGTATGTCTCGACGAAGAGTTTCCGGTGACCCAGTTGCTGAGCGCGTTCCGATGCGAACTGAAAGAGCGTTTGGCCAAAACCCAGGCCTTTGAGATTGGGATCAACCGCAAACCACGCTAGCCAGATATTTTCTGGCGGACCCCAAACGTACCGATGCAGGCCCACGACGCCTAGGGTAACCGACTCGACTGCGGCGACGAAGTAGATACGGCCATCGTCAATACCATGACGTGCGCATCCAAAGTGGAGAATGAATGTTGTCCTTGCTTGTTCTGCTTCCGCTGTATTCATCGCCGACCGAACCAGATCGACCGCTGAATCGATGTCGGCTTCCGTCATGGGAAGCACTGAAGGACACAAAGCGGCCTTGTCGGTCCAACGGTCCACCTGGCTGTCTGTAACTACAAGCAATTTCAGCTTCCATATAAAAAATTAAATGTCCCACTTGAGGGACATTATGCCCGATACCATCCCTTCCCACAAGTGGGACATCGATGGGACAACTGGCTCAACGTTTGGCGAACCGATTGCGAGGATTACGCGGCGAAATGTCTCAACGGCAGTTTGCGCGTAAGTTGGGGATCTCTAAGACCTCGCTCAGCCGCATGGAAATGGCGGAACAAAACGTCTCGCTGAAGACGCTGGAGCACCTTTGTAAACGGCTCAAGTGCGACGTTGGAGATCTCTTCGATACATGATGCAGCGCTCACGAAACGATTCCTACTGCGCTTGAAGTAGACTCGTGCGAGCTAAGCGCTGACACCCGGACTAGGTGTATTGCGCGCTCTCCTAATCCCGAGCAAACTGACAGTCTGAATCAATGCGAATCCGCAAATGCTAACGAGCGTTATTGTGCCCCCAAGATAGAAGTCCCAGGGGAAATAGTAGATTTGTAGCGAGTGGCTTCCTTTGCCTACCAACACCCCTGTCTGCGCATGGTTTACTCGCCGAACTTCGGCTGGGACTCCGTTGTCTGTAGCGCGCCAATCGGGGTGCCACGTTTGAGAAATGACGACAACACCTTCCCCGTCCGATGTAAACTCCGTCATTATTTCCCCGGCAGATGCACGGGTTATGGACAGTTCTTGGAAAGTGGCGTTACCGGAGACGGGCAAATCATCGACTACACACTCCCTTTTTGGGTCGATCGCGCAAACTTGATCTATTGCGGTCAACCCCGGTGGTGGCGCTACTGCATTGGCCACCAGATAGGCACGCGGCAAAGCCGACTTTCGCTCATAAATGAAACAGATTGCCCCAGCGCCTTCAGGGAGACTTCGATGTACTTCGGTGTATTCTTCCGAAAGCAATCGCTCCATTGTAATGACGTACCGGACATTCATCATGTTCAGGACATTGGGACAAACCAATTCCTGTAACGCCGGCACGTTCACTTCTACGATATCGGCCTGGGGTCGCGACCAAAGCTTGTTATAGAATTCCAGGTAGTGTCCGTAAACTCCGGGATGGTAGCCACTGATCGTCTCGACGCCATATTTTCCGGCTAGTTGCTGATCAAAAGTACCGGAGAGGTCGAGGACGCGAAACTCTTCCTCGGTACGCCGTGTTGCCAGAAACTCTCCAACGGATGAATCTGGAAGTGTTTTTTGCACGTCCACGGTTCTTATAAGGAAATTCCAATAGTACCCAAGCTCGATGCAGAGCATGGCAAGGCAAAGGATGTGCCATGCTTTGTTGGGAATTCGTCGAAATGCCCACAGAACTGCGGCTGACGCAAACAACATCGAGGCAACCAAGGGGAGAAGCCGCGTCCATCGCGGTTCAATAGTCGCCACATCCATCGCCAACGGTATCACCAAAGCAAACTGCGCCAAAACACCCGCGGCTATCGCTGGGCCAAACCGCGATGGGCTGTGAGTGCTGGCGCGTGAAGCGAGTGTGGCGGCCAACAGCGCGACGATAAAGTTGACATAAAACAACAGACGGCCAGGCGCTCTAAATAGCGAGAATCCAGGTATAAGGGAGTATGCGATTCGGTGGAATGGGGTGTGTGGCCCCATCGCTACGAGGACAAGCAAGATTGCCACTACGAAGAGCGCTAACACGCCTCGTTGCTTGAAGAGCAAAAATGGGGCGGCCAAAGCGAAACTGAGAGCAATGACACCGGGGTAGCTGACGGTCTCCCAGAAGAACATCATTTCCGCATCGTTGGCGAGGGGCATCGGGATTGGCGCGTTCCACATCGGCCAAATTAATCTCAACACATCTTGCCATGAGACACTATTCATGGTTGCGAACGCGTAGTCGGCTGAGCCGACGCGCCCGCTTAGAAGCAGGGTTTGTCGCACGACGGGAAGCCACCAAACGGCACCCATGAATCCGAACGCAAAAACGCCTGTGAAGTACAACAACACCGGACGGGCTAACGAAGACGCAATCCCCTTGAAATCTCGGCCTGAGTACGCGTGGATTAGCACATAGGCAAACGCGAACAGGACGTTCAAGTAAAGGACCTGGATGTTCCCGAAGAGCCCGATTATGGCCAGCGCTATTCCGATCCAAATCGACGAACTTAGGTTTTTTCTCCTCAACATGTCCTCGACTGCAAGCAGGAGCCATGGAAGTGCAAGTATGGTGGGTATGACTTCCAGGTGACCCGCGAAGATGTGCGCGCCGATTTTTCCGTTTAGCGAAAACATAACTGCGCCCAAGAAGGCGGAGAATGGCTCGATACCCCGCTTTCTGCAGAGTAAGAACATTCCCCAAGCACCGAGAGTCACATAGAGCCAAAATTGGAAGCCAAAAAACTGGGGTGACAAGAACAACCAGAACAGTGGCGTCAGCGGCATCAGCAATTCCGGGAGGGGGTCGCCAACGATGGACTTTCCACAGAAGACCGTTGGATCCCAGAGGGGGAAGGCCCCCCAATTGTGAAAGCTGTGCCATTGGGCTGCCCGGTAGGTAAAGTGGGTTCGGACAACATCATTTGCCCAAATCATCTGCGTTGGATGTAGAAATATGGGATGAAAGAAGATGACCGTCAGAATCGTCAAGAGCGAGAGATTCCACCCGGTAGTGGCGGGCCAAGCTGCCCGTACTTGTTGTACCTCAAGTCGTTTGCGTGACATACAGCTACGCTTCAACCGGGATCGGCGATTCACAGGCACGTTGTAGTCGCCCCAAGGAAGCACAAACTACGTCGGCTACCTCTTGCGCGGAAATACGGTCGAGGCACCGGAAATCGCCGAACCTACAGCGCAATGGTCTTGGCGAGTATCGGAAACAGGGCTGGCAATCCATTTCCTGAGCGACTTCAGTCCGTGGTGCGCCGGGGATACGAACCCAATCCCGGCTTGTGGGACCAAATATCGCCGTCGTTGGAACCTGCAGCGCACCGGCAATATGCATCAGGGCTGAGTCGTTCGATACAAAGTGATCGCATTTCGAGATGATTCCACTCGTAAGAAGCAGATCGTCGTTGAGCACGTGGAAAACTTCCAAGGGTGTCGCGGGGGAGATTTCAGACAAAAGCCTCTCCTCGTCCGGCCCGCCAAACAGCAGCACCACTGCATTGCAACGAGCGCGAATTGTTTTGACCAATTCGGCGAACTTGTGCGGTTGCCATCGCTTGTGTAGATGATTTTTTCGCACGCTACCGCCCGGATGAATTCCAACGATTCGTCTGCCCAGAATTCTATGGCGGACGAGCCATTGATCTGCCATTCGAGCGGCATCTTCCGGCAACGTCATCGTGACGTGAGGATCGTACCCCGAGTTCCCAGTGACAAGGCCTACAAGCCTCAAATTTTCCTCAATATTGGACAAGGCATCATCCTCGACAACCGAATGGGTGCAAAGAAAATTTCCGCAGACAATGTCGAGGTTTTTGTACCGGTGGCCTATCCGCGCGCCCGTACCAATGAACCGGGCGATGATGTTGTATTCCAGGCGGTTTGAAGGATACCCAAGTATCAGCGTATCGAAATTTCGCGCACGCAGGGCACGGCAAAACTTTAGGGTCCTAAGTATTCCTTGCTTAATGAAATCAAAGAAGAGAACTTCGTCGACATTCGAATCGTGACGCAGAATCTGCGCGGTGCCCGAATACATGCACAGGGCCGTGACCCTTGCGTGCGGCAAGTCCCGTTTCAGCGCACGAAAAGCAGGAGTAAACAGAAGTGCGTCGCCAATTCCAGGGAGACAAAATACGAGTATATTTTTCACCTGAACCATTGCACCCACCAGCCCGTGTGTCGCTGACGTTACACATGTTATCGTGCAAATCGATGCACTATGTCAATAGGCACAAGTTTGTGCTATAACGATTTGAGGTTGGGATTATTTGCCTGGGCGATGTATCAGGGGAGTAGACGGTGCAAAATCTCGCTCGATGGAGTCTGACGGGCTGTTTCTTCTTGCTGGTTTCGCTGGGAGTCGTCGCCGATCCCGGTCCACTTCTGTTTGTAGACACTCCCGAAATCAATTTTGGACTGGTACGGAGCACTGAGATCGTCGAAAAGCAGATTGAACTGACGAATCGCCAGTCCTATCCCATTCAGATTCTTCGTGCGGTGTCGTCCTGTGGGTGCACCGTCGCGACAATTCAAGAGCAGGTTCTAGCGCCAGGAAAGTCTGCGCGACTTGCCATCCAACTTGACTTAGAAGAGTATACCAGCGACCGCGTTTCATCGCTGATAACCATCGAAAGCGCCGAGAAAGGGGTGGTGGCTGCACAACTTGTTGTCAAGGCGGAATTGGAGCCGGAATTGAAGTTTTCCCCTGCGCCAGTAGATTTTGGCCGTCAAAAGCGAGAAAGCAAGGTATCCAAGACAATCTCGGTGCAACACGTCTATGGCCCTGAGGTGCAGATTGAACGTATTGAGGTGCCTGGCGCGTTGGCCGTGGACTTCGAGCCAGCGCGCGTTGCAGAAGGGAAGAAGCTTGAATTCAGCGTAACGCTCTTCGCGCAATCCGACGCAACGTTGAACGACAACATACTCGTGTATACGGACTCGAAGCGAATTCCAACCCTAAAGATCCCGGTGAGATATGAAATCATCGGGGTCGAGTGCGTCGTTTCGCCGAAAGTGCTGGTGTTTGGAAGCAAGCTGCCAACGGACGAACTCGGTCGTATCACAATCAACGGTCCATTGAAACCACAAATCATAAGCGCGAGTTCGTCTAGTCCAGAACTCGAGTTCAAGCTGGTACAAACCGAAGACGCTTCCACTCAGGCTGTGAGCATGTTTGCTTCTGCTGGCGCAACGCCCGGCAAGAAAGTCGGCCAGATTCTTCTGGAAATCCGGGAAGGCAATCTCGTCGAAAAGCGGGAAGTGCCATTCTTTGGCACCCTGACGAAGCAATAAGTCTAATACAGAGGCTTTGGCCAAAGGTAGCGCGATCGATGTTTCGACGAGCCAGCCGCGTTTTGGGTATCGCGTTATCAGTAGCCCTTTTCGCATGGGTGCTGTACATCGCAGACGTACGTCGGCTATTGCAGTTTCTTGCCGAAACGTCCATTTCCGCTTTCGTTCTCACAGTATTGCTCGGGTATCTAGCGATACCACTGCGAGTTTTGCAATGGCAACTGCTGCTTGGCAGGGCTCCCGAAGTTACAAACTACATTGCTCTGAAGTCTATCTGTCTCGGACATTTGGGAAACTTTCTACTCCCAATGAGAGGCGGAGAACTCGTTCGGACAGTAGTCATGGCAAGGGCCACCGGCATTCCTATTCCTCGCGTGCTCGTATCGATGGTTCTATCCAGGATACAAGACCTTCCCGTGATCGCATGTGTTCTGGGCATTTTTTTTATTTTCGTTCCAGTTTCCACCGAAGCCGTTGACCGTTCGGGTGAGATCATGGGCATTGTTTTGCCTTCTATAAGCACTGAACTCAGTCTCGCATCTCATTTGATGGCAGTCTCGGCCTTGGCATCGGCGGTGGGCCTACTTTTCTGTTATCGCTTATCGGGTCGAATCGTTGATTTCATAAAACGCACGTCGAGTTTAGTGCCACATCGTTTTTCCTCACCTTTGGTTAGGTTCTTTGAAGGCGTCGATGAAGGCATGCGCGTAGTAGGCGATACCAGCTACTTTTGGGCTTCGCAGGTCATATCGGCGTTGTGCTGGGTTATCTATACGGTATCACCTGTTCCCTTGCTTCTCGCTTTCGGTATGGACTTCAAGACGGCCTGTCTTACGGCACTCTCCAAGACGGCGATTACAACTGTGGCCCATCTGCTGCCGTCAGCGCCTGGGACAATAGGTACTTTCCATGCCTTTTGCCTAGTTTCGGTGCTGGCAGTCAATCCCCAGATGGATACCGACGCGGCATTGGCCTACGTTTTTCTTGCACATATCATTTCAGTATTAAGTCCCGCCATACCTGGACTATTGTTCCTCCCCGCTGCTTCGAACGAGTTTTTCAACATTCGATTGGCCTCGCTAGGCGAGGCGACGAAGACGGTGTCCAAGCGCTAATCTGTTGACAGCGATCAAATATTATCCCCGGATAGCGCGTGAATGATATTCAAAACCCTTGCCCGTTCGCCCTTCTCGGCAGCCCTCAAGTCCTTTCCCCTTAGTGGCTTATATCAGCAAGATTTTTTCATTGACAGATCTCCCGATTGAAGTCAATACTATTCCTGTCGTGCAGTAGGGGCGGGAGTTTGGGT
>CALEZK010000221.1 GCA_937928585.1 uncultured bacterium
GCGGTCACGTACACGTCCCGCGCCTCGGCGGACGTGCCGACGGGTACCGCCCAAACGCCTGCATTCGCGCTCTTCATAAACGTCGCGGCACGTTGCACATCACCACCCGCATTGTCACGCCCATCCGATACGAGCACCAGCCCCGCCATCCGCCGGTTGACCGGAACTGTCGCCGATTCAAAGAGGGTTGTCGACAAATCTGTCGTGTCGCCCGTGGGCTGTGGCTTCTGCAAGAGTTCATCAAGCACTAAGGGCTCTATCGCATCGGAGAAGGAAAAGAAGCGCACATCAAAATCGTCCGCAAGCTCGCGCTCGAATACGTCGCGCGCCTCGGATAAGGTCTTCCGTACTGCCGCGTCCCGCGATTCGCCGTTCATATCGGCGGTCTTCATGCTTGCGGATTGATCGACCGCCACCGCAAGTATCGGCAGCAGGCCCGAGTTTGCAACGGGTTCGGCGCGCATCGGACGCAGAAGTAGTAACAACAAACCAGCGAGCGCAACGCAACGTAACGCTGTGAGAAGCAGCCGTCGCATCGGTTGCGCCGTGGACCGGGCGCGCAGATACGCGGCAATAGTCAGACCAAGCACAATTGCGCCGAGCCCAATTACCGCGGACACCGGGAACAGCGGATGCAGCGTTATGTCGTCAAAAATTCTCATTAGCGTTGACGTCGACCGACTCACCTATTTTCGGAGCACGCTCAACAGCAGCTGCTCGATGCCCAACACGCAAATTGCACCAACCAGCAGATGCGGCCAGATCGCAAATCCTTGCATTAAAGCAGCCATGGAATCTGAGCTTCGCCCCCCGGCAGTTGCAATCCGCCGTTCAGGTGTTGCGGCAAGTTGTTCCAGTTCCTGCTTCGAGAGCGGTAGCAAATCGCTCTCTCTAGCATCCACGTTCACGGGAAGCGATCCCAAATGTTGGTTGCCCTGCCTGATGCGATAGAACCCCAATTCCTCCGTGCCGGAAATTACCACCGAAAGCCTTTCCCCGCGCCGATCTGTTGCAGCATTGACCACGTTGCCGGATGGCGCGAAATACTCGATGCCCGTCTCGGCTGCGCCAATCGTCACGGCGCCGGAAACCGGCCCAGGACGGCGTTTGTGACGGTCCCTTCGCGCGGTCGCATGCTCTTGATAATCTCGTGCACAAGTGGGATGAACGTTGGGCGCGCGGCAATGTCGCTGGCATCGCGCGCCGCGGAGAAATTACAGAATAGAATTCCACCCGTCCCAAGGGAGCCGCGCCCCAACGCGAAATTGCCGTCGCTGTAACGCGCGAAAACCTGGCCGCGGCCTTCCTCTCGGTTCGTCGCGAAATAGCGATAAAACGCCAACTCCGCAAGATCCCGGTTGTCTCGAAACCGGCGCAGCAGGGGTTCGTCAAAATTGGCGTTGGCAAGAGTTGCGTGGGTGTCGTCGTCAATCGCGCGATGGTCAATCAGGGATGTGAGGGAAAAGGGCATGAGCAACGGCCCATCGCTGCCCGCGGCAATCGCTTCCAAATTGCTCTTGTCGAGCAGGTCCGAAAGAAAATATACCAAAGCCCCGCCGCTGCTTAAGTAGTCGCCGATCTGTTCGGCCGCCGCGACTGACAATGGCCCCGCGCCGTCCAGTACAAGCACGTGCGGAACGGAAGCAGCCAAGTCCAGGTCGCGCGCGCGTACCACACGCGTTTTGATGCTCGACGCGCGCAGGCCGGGTTCCGTGGGCTGAAGTGCGTAGGGGTCCAATGCGCGCAGTACAAAGTACGCGCCGGATCGCGCCGCGGCTGACGCCTCCGATACGAGCAGCACATCAATTTGATCCTGGACTTCAAAAACAAAATAGCGTTGGTTGTCTGCGTTCAGCAGGTCATCAGGAATCTGCACGCGCCCCTCAAATGCGCCCGTATCGGTCGCGCGGAGCCTAAAACTCACGGATCCCGTGCTGCCCGATGCCAGTGACAAGGTCCGGTGAAGCGTATCCGTTTCTTCCGCGCTGCGTGTTGGCCGATCCCCAATCGGTTCCAGCGTGAGGGAAACCGGCAGCTCCACCGGCGCTGGTCCGTAGTTCGCAACCGTGCACACAATCTCCACAATCTCGGTCACTACTGGCGACTTCGGACGCAGCATGACTTCGGTTACGGCAAGATTCGAAGCGTCTTGCTCGCCAACCGGGGAAAAAACGAACTTGATGTCCTCGGGAATCGCGTCGAATTGCGCGGCCGCCCAGTTGGTGCGCTGAAAGTCGGATACGAAGTATATCGTTCGATCATGGTCGGAATATTGTTCAAGTTGTCGGACCGCTTCGTCGATTGCCGCGTCAATATCGGCCCGCATATCAATCGGTGCGGTCGAAAGTAAATCGCGGACCAGCGGCGCGCCATTCGTGCTCGGCGATTCAAGCGAGGGTAGGGGAACGCCCCCCGCAATAATCAGGTTCTTCGGCGTGCCTGACCCCAGCAAGTCCAGCAGGTCCGATACGGCGCGTTGCGCCCGTTGATAAGGCGTAATTCCGTTGGCGTTGTATTTCATACTCAGTGATGCGTCGATGATGATTATCGCCGCCTGTGTTCTCTCACCATCCTCCGCCATGGCGGTCGCGCGAAGCACCGGTTTCAAAAACGCCAGCAGCAAAAGTGCAATGAATGCCGTGCGCACGAGCAGCAGCATCAAGTTGCGCAGTCGAAACAGCCTGGATTGACTCGCCTGCGCCCTCTTCAGAAATTGAATAGTGGGGAAGACCATAGTGCGCGGCGTGCGCTTGGTGATGAGGTGAATGAGATAAGGCACAACAATCGCCAGCGCGCCTGCCGAAAGTGCAGCATTCGTCCAGGCTATTGTCCATCCGCCCATCGTCAGCGCCTGCTCCGGTGCAACAAATACTTCTGGAGCGCGATCGAGTAGGGCGTTGCCGTATTCACCAGGTTGTATTCGATTCCCCGCGCGCGCGCACCCGATGCCATCGCATCAAGGTATGCGCGAAGCTCTCTCTCATACGAAGCTGATATGTCATCCGGACGCGCCGTGATCAGCTCGCCGTTCTCTGCATCGACAAAGTTGACACTCTCGATCGGCGGCAAGGTGAGTTCGTATCGATGCAAAACGTGAAACAAAATCACTTCAAATCGCCGGTGTCGAAACATGTCCAGCGCTTGGAAGACTGCAAGCGGATCGTCCAGAAGATCGCTGATTAAGATCAGCATCCCCCGGCGTTTGTGTAACGCGAATACATCCTGCAAGGCCCGTGCAACGGAAGTCTTTTTCCCCGGCTTCTGGTTCTCGAGCGTGCTCAGGATCCCGTACAAATGCGGAAATGTGCTTCCCGCGGGCACATAGGAAGTCACCTTCTCGTCGAACGCCGTAAGTCCCACCCGATCTCCCTGCTTGATCAGTAAATAGCTGATCGCCGCCGCAAGATACGAGCCGTACTCCAGTTTCGACACCTCTTTCGTTGGGAAGAACGCGTTGAATGCCTTGCCGCCGTATCCCATCGAAGCGCTTCGATCAAGAACGATATGGCAAGCCATATCCGTCTCGCGCTCGAATAGTTTCACGAAGAATCGGTCCGTTCGCGCGAACGACTTCCAATCAATCATTCGAATCTCGTCGCCCGGATAGTACTCGCGGTAATCGACAAACTCCGCTGCCGCGCCCTTGTAGGGCGAACGGTGTCTGCCTGCATACGCACCTTCCACAATGACGCGCGCCGCAAAAAGCAGATTGCCCAGGCCCTTAAGGTCAGAAGGGCTGAGATATTTCCACGCCTTTTCCGGCTGCTTGCCAACGGCGGTCGTCGGCTGCGCAGGCAGGGGTGGCGGCGGGTCGCGCCGCGGTTTGATGCGGGAGAGGTCCACGA
>CALEZK010000222.1 GCA_937928585.1 uncultured bacterium
GAATGTAATGGTCCGAATTCTTGGCAGTGATGTCGTATATCAGAATCGCGTTGCGCTCATCACGGCAGGCATCGCCGCCACGATCGCACTCGTGGGTGTCCTCGCGCTTGTGCCGGATCAGGTTTCCGCGCCGGCCATTGGCAGCGAATCCACCGTAATCGAAGCTGCGACCAAAGACGCTCGCGAGAACTTTCAACGGGGGATCCGTCAAATGATATCGGCCCCGCAAGGAGGCGCATCTCCCGCTGCCGAAGGGCTAGAGAATTCGACTGCGTCACATTCGGACACGTACGTGCACCACTACAATCAAGAAATGGCCCGGCAAATTCTGGCGCAGCCATCCGCGCCCTAACCAAACAAGAGAAGTCTTCGAACCCGCCCGCTGGACCGAAGGCAATTCGATACCCTCAAGAATCATTGGAAAATTCGATTCCGTGAGCTTCGTGTGTTATCCTCTGGCCCTTTCCGGCAACTTCACCCAATTCATGAACGGAGCTATTCATGGCAGACCAGGTTAAGGCCACGAACATAACGTGGCACCAGGCGGATATCACAAAAGAAGACCGCGAGAAGCAGAACGGACACAAGGCTGTTGTTATTTGGTTTACCGGCCTGTCGGGCTCTGGCAAATCCACGCTGGCGCATTCTGTGGAAGGCGCGCTGTACTCGAAGGGGTGCCGTACCTACGTTTTGGATGGCGACAACGTGCGCCATGGCCTGAATAAGGATCTCGGGTTCTCCCCGGCAGACCGCGAAGAGAACATCCGGCGGATTGGTGAGGTCGCCAACCTCTTCACACAGGGCGGTTTAATCACCATGACCGCCTTCATTTCGCCTTACCGGGCTGACCGCGACAAAGCGCGCCAGATTGCGGGCGAAGGCAATTTTATTGAAGTCTACGTAAAGTGTGCTTTGGATGTGTGCGAAGACCGTGACCCCAAGGGGCTCTACAAGAAGGCCCGCGAAGGCAAAATCCCCGAATTTACGGGTATCAGTGCCCCCTATGAAGAGCCCGACAACGCGGAGCTCGTCGTAGACACAGGTGCCGAATCATTGGAAGAAAGCACCAAAAAAGTGCTTGCCGCCCTCCAGGAGCGTGGTATTATCAGCTAGGGTATTTGAGCCGTTACAGAACGGTATGGGCCACGAGACTCGTAAAGAGTTTCCGGTCAAACCACAATATATTGCGTACTGGGGCGCATTGTGCTACAATCTACCAATAGGTAGGGGTAAGCACTATGCGCTTCGGTCGTCTTAGCCGTAAGTCTGGTTCGTGGGGGAGGTTGTCCCTGCGTGTGTTGGAACGGTCGTCCGAAGATGCGGAATCGCAGCGAGGCGACGCCTTGGACACGTTTGATTCGACCCTGCCTCCCTCCTTGCCAACAACCGATAACCTAGCGGAAGACCCTGCCATGACAAGTGATCCGACGCAACGATTGCTGACTTCGCTGGGCCGGTTTCACCGGCAGTTCTTGAAGGCCCAGAACGGCGCACCCCAGGAACTTTGGTCCGATGAATGCATGAACCACCTGATTCAGTCAGTGGAAATTGCCGTCGAACAGCGCTGGCAAGATCTGGTGGAGGCCTTGTCAGAAACGGGTCGTATACTGCAGACATACGAGAACGCCGGGCGCGCGAACGAGTCCGTGCCGTTTCTCGCGGACAGTTATGAGATCCTGTGCATCATGGTTGGCGACCTAATCGTCGACAAGGTGCGATCGGGCGTGATTCGCAAGTGGCGGGAGCGATATGCGGTTGCGCTGGAAGATCTCGCGTCTCGCGGTCTCACTTTGGTGAGCGATGACGACGAACGCGTGTTGGCCCGCGCTGAAGCGTCAGCGCAACGCGGCCCAGCCCTTCGGGTGTTGCGTCCCGAGCCCATTCTCACAGACGATGAGGTGGAATCGATAGACTTGGATCTTGGCGACGCCCCTACAACAGACGAGAACACGGATTACTTCGACGAGGAAGATGCCGAGGTTTCTGCCGACGAGGATGAAGCCGGCACAGTCGCCGAGGGTGAAGCAGGTGAACAGATTGAAGCGGTAGACGACGGTTTTACGTCTGTCTTTGAAAACGACGATATTGATGAACTCGCGCACGCGGCCCTGACGCCCATCTTGGAAATTCCAACGGATGACGTGCCCGCGACGACCAATTTAGTGCCGAATGTGCCACCGGCCCGTGAGCTGGATGTGGCCGACGTCTTGGATCAACTTTGCGACTGTTTGGTGCGGGTCGAGCAGGAAGATGACAGCACGCTGGCCCCCGTATTCGCCGCGATGGAATCGGGGGTTCGAGACCTCGCCGGTCGCGCGAAGTCGCATGGGTGGGAAGGTTCCGCTTTGGCATGCGCCGCCATGCAGCGCATGTCTGAGCTTATTGCTGTCACGCCATCGGCGCGAGACGACCGGTATTTCGAATTGGCGTACGCATTCGGCGGCGTGTACGGCGACGCGATGCACCGCATTGACGATTCGATTCTTCAGAATTGGATTGCAGAGTGCGAAGACTTTCTGTCCTTCTGGCAAGGCCGCGCGCCGGAAACGTCCAAGGCGGCGGCAGCCGTTGTCGAAACGTCTGAAAGTCCGTTCGAGTCCCCGGTTTCGTATGACATCGATTTGGAGAGCGACGACAATGTCCCAGTGATGGGGGATGCATGGGGCGCCGAGTCGGTAGAAGACGAACCCGAGGAAGTAAAGATCGTAGTGGCGGCGGCGCGCGACGATGATCCGATGGAATCGGATGACCCGGCGACGCACTTGCTGGATACGGCTCGCCGCGCTGTAAAGCATGGCTCCATCGCGGACGCGAAGCTTTTGGCCATGCAGGCCGCCGCCAGCATCGCGCGTGCGCAGGCATCGGAAGCAGAAGGACGCGTGCGCATCGCAGAGACCCGCATTCAAGATGGTGTTCGCGCCATCGAAGAAGCCCGCTCGAATGTGCAGCGTTCCGAATCGTCAGTCGCGGAATCCGAGTCATTGGTGAGCGAGCGGCGCGCTGCCCTGCTGGATCGAGGACGCCACACACAGGCGATGCAAAGCAGCCTAGACGGAATCGATTCCCGCATTTCGGATTTGGAGCGGCGCATCCGCGAGCTTGAGCAGCAGCGGGACGAGGCGCAACGCCAGCGCGGCGCGGCAATGGAAGCACTTGATGAAGCACGTTCGTTGGAAGTGCGCGCAAAAGAGGTGCTGGACGAAACCCTGTCTGTTGAGCAACAGGCGCGAATTCGTCTCGAAGATGCGCGCCAGAACGTCAAGTTACTGCAGCGCAGGCAGGCGGAAAATGAGAGCGGTATGGAGCGTGCACGCGAGATTCTTAATCGTCAGCGCGCTTCCGTGTCCGATATCGAGCAGACGATCGAGCAAATTCGCAGCGCGGAAGGCGCCACCGGCGCCAGCGGAGACGATCTGCTCTTCTAGCCGGGGGTGGGCTGATCCGAATATAGCGGGAATGGCAAAAGCGGGAAGAAGTGGGGGTATTTGTGCGAGGCAGAGGCGAGGTTGTAGCGGTAGTCGATTTCGGATCGCGGGAAATCCGTGCCCTTGTGGCGCGGCGAGACAATGACGGCACCATCCAGATAATCGGCCACGGCACGGCGCCAGCGCACGGTTGCGTGTCGCAGGGCGTTATTCAGGACCGCGCCGCGGCCCAGCTTTCCCTAAAACGCGCGCTCAATTTCGCGGAGAAAGAGTCTCGAACCAAGATCACCTCTGTATTCTGCGGCGTCAACGGCAAGAAAGTTGAGACGTTTATTCGAGAAGGCACATGCAAGATCGAGCGCGACATCGTGGAACATCAGCACATGATGGAGGCGCGAGACATCGCTTCGCGCGACATCCTTGCGCCGGGCAAACGCGTGACCTCGTCAATCAGCGCGCAGGAATGGTACGTCGACGACATGCGGGTCATTGACCCAATCGGAATTCGGGGTCAGGTGCTGAAGACGCGCATTCATTTTGCCCGCTTGCCCGCGGTAATCGAAGACAACATCATTACGTGCATCGAATCGCAGGGACGCGAGCTGGAAGACATGATCTTTGTGCCGATTGCGTCTGCTCTCGGCTGCTTGACTGCTGAAGACTTGGAATTGGGCGTGGGCGTGCTTGACCTCGGCCGCAGTATCACCGGCCTCGCGATCTACCGCGACTTCCGAATCCTTGGCACGCATTGTTTCGAGTGGGGTGGATATCACATCACCCGCGATGTGGCCGCCGGTTTACAGGTAAGTTTCGAAGAGGCGGACGAACTGATCCTCGAATACGGCATTGCCGAGGCCTGCATCCATGAGGAATTTCACGAGGAAGGCGAAGAGCCCTCCGGCGAAGAGGAAAACTCGGCGCGCGTAAAACTGCGCAGCAACGTTCCGGGTTCGCCATCGGTGGTAGACCGCAGCGATTTGGATGTAATCGTCTATGAGCGCGCAAAAGAACTGCTCGTAAAAGTGCGTCAGCACATTCAGGCGCGCGGCCTGCTGAAAAACCTGGTCAGGGGAATCGTGCTCACCGGAGGTGCAGCTTCGATTAAGAACTATCCGGAACTTGCGGAAGCCGTATTTCAAGTCCCTTGCCGCGTCGGGGTGCCAACAGGCGCCGAAATCTTGCCGCACGCTGTTGAAGGCCCGGAGTTCTCCGCGTCTGTGGGAATCGTTCGGCACGCATTCGAGTTTCGCGCGGCCGCCCGAAACGGGCGCATCGAACCGCGCGGCGCGATGGTGTCGGTTTCGCGCAAAGCGGCGCGTTTCCTCAAACGGTACTTCCTGTAGTATACTCCCCAGCGTTTCCGGGCACTTTCACAATTGTGGGAGTGCCTTGCCTTTTTTGGGGACTCGACTGTTCCTGTGTATTCGTTGATTTGTTACGATATCGTTGCGAAATCAGGGGCGAACCGGACTGTATCGGTGCGCGTGATTCACGCATTGCCATGCGGGGAGCAATAGACCATGCCAAAAATTTCCACCTTTACCGTAGTTCCAAAACTGCCGCCGGCGCTGGAGCCGTTGATGGCTATTGCGAACAACCTCTGGTGGTGTTGGGACCACGACGCCATTGAATTGTTTTATCGAATTGACAGGCGGTTGTGGGAACAGGTTGGACAGAATCCGGTTAGTCTGCTGGGCGAAGCCACGCAATCGCGACTTGAAGAGCTCGCACAGGACGAGGGTTACCTCGCTCAATTGAGCCGCACGTGGCAGCGCTATCAGGAGTATCTGAAAGCAAACCCATGGCGGGATCGTCATCCGAACGAGCCCGAGGGTTTGTGCGTGGCGTACTTCTCCGCGGAATTCGGTCTGCATGAATCCGTATCGATATATTCGGGCGGCCTTGGTCTGCTGGCCGGCGATCACCTGAAGAGCGCAAGCGATCTGGGCCTGCCGCTGGTGGGCGTCGGCATGTTCTACCGTGAAGGCTACCATCGTCAGTACCTGAATGCGGATGGGTGGCCGCACGAACGGTATCCGATAATCGACGTGAACAAGATGCCGCTGTCGATGGTTCGTGATGCGAAGGGCGCCCCACTGGTCATCGACCTTACCTTTCCCGATCGCGTCGTGAAGGTCCGAATCTGGCGCTGCGACGTTGGACGAATTTCGCTGTATCTACTCGACACAGATTTTGACGCAAACGATCCTGACGATCGCGAGATCACCGGGCAGCTCTACGGCGGTGATCGCGATACGCGCATCCGTCAGGAAATCGTATTGGGCATGGGCGGTGTTCGCGCCCTGCATGCCATGAACATTCATCCGACCGTTTACCACATGAACGAAGGTCATGCCGCGTTTATGGCACTGGAGCGTATCCGCGATCTCATTCGCGGAGAGGGGCTTACGTTTACGCATGCCATCGAATCGGTCAAGACGGCGAGCGTCTTTACGACGCATACACCCGTTTCCGCCGGGAACGATATGTTCGCCCCGGAGATGATACAACACTACTTCCGGAAGTACTGCGACGAGATCGGGATCACGCTGGAGCAATTGCTCAGTTTGGGCCGCCAGGATCCGGAAGATGTGCGCGAGCCGTTTTGCATGACAGTTCTTGCCCTAAAACTTTCGGCGTATGCGAACGGCGTCAGCAAGCTTCATGGAGAGGTCGCGCGGGATATGTGGGCGCGTACATGGAAAGAGATTCCGGTTGATGAAGTACCCATTACATCAATCACCAATGGTGTTCACACGCGATTTTGGATCTCACGGGAGTTATCCGGTCTCTACGACCGCTATCTAGGGCCTTCCTGGGTAAGCGATCCGAGTGACGTCAACGCCTGGGCGCAGATGGAAGACGTACCAGATGCAGAACTGTGGCGCACGCACGAACGCCGACGCGAGCGATTGGTCAATTTCGCGCGTCGGCGTCTGACCGCGCAGCTTACCGCGCGGGGCGCGTCGAACTCGGAGATCCGCGCTGCCAGCGAGGTCTTGGACCCTGAAGTCTTGACGATTGGATTCGCGCGCCGCTTTGCAACGTACAAACGCGCCAATCTCTTTCTTTCCGATCAACAGCGGCTTGTCCGAATTCTAAAGAACGAAAAACAGCCGGTTCAGTTCATCATCGCCGGCAAGGCGCATCCGCAGGACAATCAAGGCAAGGAGCTGATTCGGAACATCATTCAGTTCATTCGAGCCTACGATGTGCGCAATCAGATCGTGTTTATCGAAGACTACGATATCAACGTCGCGCGCTATCTTGTTCAGGGCGCCGATTGCTGGATGAACACCCCGCGGCGGCCGATGGAAGCGAGTGGCACCAGTGGTATGAAGGCGTCGGCGAATGGCGTATTGAACATCAGCGTGCTGGACGGCTGGTGGTGCGAGGCGCAGCCGATGGGTGACGTGGGCTGGAGCATCGGCCACGGCGAATCGTACAACAATCCAGAAGAGCAGGACGTCGCCGAGGCCGAAATGCTGTTCCAATTATTCGAACGGGAGATCGTGCCTACCTTCTATGACCGCGGACGCGACGGGCTCCCGCGCAACTGGATTCGAATGATGAAGAATTCGATCCGCATGATTAGTCCGGTATTCAATACGCATCGGATGGTGTCGGAATATGCGGAGCGCTTTTACCTGCCCTGCACTACGCGGCGCA
>CALEZK010000223.1 GCA_937928585.1 uncultured bacterium
GTATGCGTACGGACAGTCGCGCAGTCAATCGGCAGGCAGGGGGATGGGGAGGCGGCAGTCGCCCGCCAAGATTCGAGTGTCGTGTCAGAAGTAGGTTGCGGTGCAGTTTTGTTAGTGCACCGCCAGCGCATTGGGTGGAGGGGGTCTGGCTTCGCGGACCGCCCTGCATGGGTGCATGGGGGGGCCACATTTCTCCTGGCCCAATTCCCCCGACGTGTCACTCAATTGGTTTGATTGGCACGCGCCTGAATGCGTCCGTTTCAATCCTGTATTTCGTGTCAACACGAATCGGCCCGTATGTTTCTACTGGCGAAAGTTTCTCTGCAACAAGCTTGAATGTGCCATATACTTTTTCACCTGTAGGATATATCTCGTTTCGAAATCTCATCTCGCGTTCGTTGAACCAAAGCCCATGACCTTTGCGCCAACTTTCGCCTTCCTTAAATTCCATCGTAAACGGTTCGGGCGGGGGACTACATACAACGTCTTGTATGATGTGTGGTGCTACCGCAGACAAGTCAGCACTCTCTAACTCAGAAAGCGAAGGCAATTCAGGCACAGTAAAAAAATACCTGCCCGTTTCAAAGTGTCCTGAGCCATCCCAAACTTCCTGTACCCAGATTATGGGGACACGTGAGTACGGGGGAACTGGCTGCTTCCACCAGAAAGCACTGAAATGGTCGAAATACAAGAACTCGTCTTTGCCTGCGTCTCCTGTCTCAACGCGCCTTACGTGCAAGAAACCTTTGGAGAGCTTTAGATAGATCGTGAAAATAGACCTCTCTATACCGTGCCGGTGATAAACGAACAGAAAAGTATATTCCGAATTATATTGCCAATCTTTGGCCCATCGAAGTTTGCATTTCAGATTGCCTACGGTAATCTCTTCCAGCGCGGATTCACGCGTCACATACAGTAAATTGCTGCTTGGAGTTTCCGAGGGATTTGACTCACTAAAAAGTGCGCAAGCAGAAATCGCAATAAGGTTAAGCATGGCGTACTCCCCTGCATAGGTCCACTTACTATACTACGCAGGTGTTATTCACCCAAGCACTACCGGCGACTTCGCCCCGGTAGCATGCGGCAGATTGCACGGCGTGCCAAACTGTCTCATAGGATTTCAGTTGGAGGTCTTGTGAGGAAGACCGGCTCGCGGGGATGCTCGCCCTACTTTTTCAATTCTTTTATTTTCAGGTTGCGGAATTCGATGCGGTAGCCTTCGCCTTCGAGGCCTACCTGGCCTTTGGGGTTGCCGCAGTCCTTGACTTCGCAGGTGATGGCGCCGTTGACCCAGAGGGTGAGGGTGCTGCCTTTGGCGGTAATTTCGAGGGTGTTCCATTCGCCAGCAGGTTTGATGCGTCCGTCCGTGACTTCTTTGGACGTACTGAACGATTTCTTTTCGCCATCGGGGCCGGGTGTTTCTCCGAAGAGATATCCGCCGCTGGCATCGCCGATTTGGGCCTGGTGCCAGAGCGCGCCGTCCTTCGAATTACGGACGTAGGCGCCGCTGTTGTAACCGGTTGCGCCTTCGACTTTCGTATATCGAAATTCAAAGTGAAAAATCGCGTCGCCGATTTCGCGGTCGAAAAGCAGCATGTCGTGGCCGCCGTCGCCTTCGCAGATTAGTGTCTTCGTGGACTTGTCGACACTCCATTGCTGTTTGCCAAGGGGAGCGCCGGGTGGAACGGGAATGCGTGTCCAGCCTTTGAGGTCGGCGGGCGGGAGAATGTCTACCCAGCCGGAACTATCGGTTTCAAGGGCGCTCGGTGTTGGGGTTGCTGCTTGGGCAGTCGTTGAAAACAGCAGCATTGCAATCGTGAACGCCGACATATGTAGGAGCAGTGGATTTTTCATGCGGCAGGTTAGGTGTTTCCCTTGAGAAAAGTCAATTGCAGAGGCCAGCGCGATGATGCCGACTGGAGATCTGTGCAGAGGTGACGCACGGGGTCGGATTTGATAGGTTGATTGAAAACCGGGGAGTTGCCATGCGTTCCTTTATTGCATCAGGCCTTTGCGTGTTG
This sequence comes from uncultured bacterium, assembly GCA_937928585.1. Taxonomy (GTDB): domain Bacteria; phylum Hydrogenedentota; class Hydrogenedentia; order Hydrogenedentales; family SLHB01; genus JABWCD01. Next base: position 2,022 of record CALEZK010000223.1, read on the forward strand.
GTTTCTTACTGCGCGATCCAAGTGGCCGCGGCGGAGAAGCATTACGACGTTGTTGTATACGGCGGGACCTCGGGCGGAGTGGTTGCGGCGGTGCAGGCCCGACGGCTGGGACACACTGCGCTGCTGATTGAGCCGGGTCAGCATTTGGGCGGTCTCACCAGTGGCGGGCTGGGCGCGACGGACATTGGCAACAAGGGCGCTATCGGGGGCATATCCCGCGAGTTCTATAAGCGGGTGAAGTCCCACTACGAAAAATCCGAGTCGTGGGTGCACGAGCGACGCGAAGACTACAAGAACCCGCGGTTTAGCGCGGAAGACGACGCCATGTGGACGTTTGAGCCGCACGTTGCCGAGGCGATCTACCGGCAGATGATTTCCGGGGCTGGTGTGGACGTGTTGTACGGCGAACAGTTGCTGCGTCCCGGCGGCGTCAGCAAGTCCGGTGCGCGCATCACGGCGATTGCGATGGAGAGCGGGAAGCGCGTCATGGGGTCTTATTTCATAGATGCAACGTACGAGGGCGATCTGTTTGCCGCGGCGAACGTTTCCTATCACGTTGGACGAGAAGCGAACAGCGTGTACGACGAGACGCTGAACGGCGTACAGACGAAGTATGCGATTTATCATCAGATGGTGCCGAAAGTGGATCCCTATCGCGTGCCGGGGGACGAGTCGAGCGGGCTTTTGCCTGGGGTGGTCGCGGGGCCGCTTCCCGCGGACGGCACCGGGGATTCCAAGGTGCAGGCCTACAATTTTCGGATGTGCCTGACGGACGACCCCGACAACCGGGTCCCCTTTGAGAAGCCCGAGGGATACGATCCGCTGCGGTATGAGTTGTTGCTGCGGAATTTTGAGGCGGGCGAACGGCGCATTCCCTGGGCGCCCACGCTGATGCCCAATCGTAAGACCGACGTGAACAACAACTACGGATTCTCTACCGACAACATCGGCATGAACTACGAATGGCCGGAGGGCGACTACGCGACGCGCGAACGAATTTTTGCCGACCATCTGCTTTATCAGCGCGGGTTGATGTGGACCTTGGCGAACGATCCCCGGGTGCCGCAAGAAATTCGCGCGGAAGTCAGCCGTTGGGGAAACTGCAAAGACGAATTCCCAGAACATGGTGGCTGGTCGCATCAACTCTATGTGCGCGAAGGGCGGCGGATGATCTCCGAGTACGTGATGACGCAGCACAATTGTGAAGGGCGCATCAAGGCGGAAGATTCTGTTGGGCTGGCGGCGTACACCATGGACTCGCACCACATTCAGCGCTACGTCGATTCCGATGGTTTCGCGCGCAACGAGGGGGACGTGCAGGTGGGCGGCTTTCCGCCGTACCCGATTTCGTACCGCGCGATACGACCAAAGCGTGAGGAATGCGAGAACCTGCTGGTGCCGGTGAGTTTGTCCTCGTCGCATATCGCGTTCGGTTCGATTCGCATGGAACCCGTGTTCATGGTGCTGGGGCAATCCGCCGCGACGGCCGCAAGCATTGCGCTCGACGGCAACGAGGCGGTACAGGATGTCGAATACGCCACGCTACGTAAACG
>CALEZK010000224.1 GCA_937928585.1 uncultured bacterium
CGCTCGTGATGCGTGAAACAATTCTTCCCCGCCTGGCGCGCCGATACGCCGCGGATGGATCCGCGGAAGCGGATGCCGCTTGTGTGCAGCTCTTTGCATCAGCATCGAAATGGAACGCGGAAACCTCCATGCTGGAAGGCATCGAAGCAGGCCTGCAGGATCGCCAGCGCCCGGCCCAAGGTGGAGCCGCGGGCTCGTTGTTTGCCGGCTACTCCCAACAGCCTGACAGCGCAAACGGTGACGCAAGCGCGGCCCCGCCCGTGTCTAACGAGTTGCGTGAAGCGCTCGTGTCGCGTTGGCACGCACAGCCCGACACCCCCCTGCTGTTGCGCCTCGCCACGCGATTGGGCAACGCAGAGGCTTATGAGCGTGTAAAGTCGATAGCGGCGAATGCCTCGACGGACGAAGAGACCCGCTTGACCATGCTCGCCATTCTTTCGCAATTCGGCAAAGCGGATTCTTTGCCCATACTGCTGGCCACGGTAGGCAACGGTCAACAATCGCCGGCGGTGCGCAAGGCTAGTCTCGATGCCATTCGCCGCATCCCGGAAGCGTCGGTAGCCGACGCCCTCGTGTCGCTGTATCCCAATCTTGACGCGTCAATGAAATCGAACGTGCGCGATGCACTGTTTACCCGCGCATCCTGGAGCACCGCCTTTGTCAAAGCGGTGGACGCCGGCGCCATTCCCGTCGCGGATGTGCCGCTCGATCAGATCCGCGCGATGGCCGCGCACGACGACGAAACCTTGCGCGCGCTGATCGAAAAGCATTGGGGTTCCGTGCGGCCCGGCACGCCTGAGGAAAAACTCGCGGACATGCGGCGCTTGAACAACGAATTGAACGCGGGCAAGGGCGACCCCGCCAAAGGCAAACTCGTTTACAAAAAGAACTGTGCGCAATGTCACCAGTTCTTCGGCGAAGGCTTCAACGTCGGCCCGGAGCTCACCCAAAGCAACCGCATGGATCGCGAGTACATGCTGGCAAGCATGGTTGACCCAAATCTCACCGTGCGCAAGGAATACCTCCAGTATGTCGTCGAAACATCCGACGGCGGGCTGTACAATGGGTTGATCGCCGAGCGCACACCCGGCAGTGTCACGCTGATTAACGCAAACAACGTGCGAACCACGATTCCCATGAAGGATGTAACAGACCTGAGAGAAGCCGGGCTGTCGTTAATGCCGGAAGGAATCATCACCGCGCTGCCCGGCGACGATATTCGCGATCTGTTCGCGTATCTGCAAAGCCAGGAACCCGCGACCGTAAAGTGAGGGATACCATGCGCACACTGTTCGTTCTAGCAATACTCGTCGTAGCTGCCACAGCACAAGCCCAGGATGCCGGCAAGACCTTCACCTACGACAACCGCCTGAAACCGATCGAAAACCCGCGCCCCATTCTCGCGGACCATCCGAATTGGGTTCAACCGGTTCATGAAGTGGTGCGTTACGAAGCGCCCATCCTCGTCAATGACGCAGGTGGCACGCTGAACGTGCGCGCCTGGCGCTTCTCGTACAACGCGCGCGGCATCATCGAGATGCCCAACAAGCTCCGCGCAGACCAGACGGCAATCATCGTTGTGCACCCCTGGGGAATTGACGATGGGCAGGGCTGGCGCACCCCGGAACCGGCAGGCGTAGCCGATTTCTGCACGCCCATCAAGAATGACCTCTCGCACAAGCATATCGTCGATGTGCTGAACCCGTTCCTCAAGACATACCGCGAAAAAGTCGGTTTCGTGCTCTACAGCCAGCCCGGCAATGAAGATCCCATCCGAAAAAAAATGTACCGCTCGGTTCGCGGCAAACCCACCGACGAGGAACGCAAACAGGGTGCCGCGGAATTGCACGAGAAACTCAATAGTTTCAAATACGAGGGAAATCCCATTCCAACATCGCTCGAACTCGAAAGTAATCTGCCGGTGGTGGACTACTTCAAGAAGTTCCCCGGATTGGACGCCGGCGACTATTACAACAACAAAGGATTCTGGGACCTGCCCATTCCCGTGGTAAAAAGCATCGACGTCGATCCCGATGATGTTCTCATTTACGATGGCGAAGGCTATCCGGTGCTGAAAAAATTCCTGCAGGACAACGGCGTCCGCCATGTATTGCTCACGGGCTATTGTACCGACATGTGCTACAAATCGACCTGCGCGGGATACGAAAACCTGTCGAAAGATTTCAATGTATTCCTCGTTGGAGATGCGACGCTCGCGACGTTCCCGTCAAACTCCACGCCCGCATACGCCACGAACGCCTCGCTGTCTTTTGCCGCATTGAATCAATTGATTACGCAAATCTCATGGATATCGCTGGACGATGCCAAGCCGGGCAAGTAACAGCTCGGCATGCGAAAGCAAAGGAGTGTCCCAAATGGATCGACGTAACTTTCTCGGCGTGACCGGAGCCGCTCTCCTCGCGCCGATGCTCAGCGGCGTGGCGGCAGCAAAACCGCGCACGTGGAAAGACGGCAAGAAATGGGTCTATTCAATCACCTATGACGAAGGCCCGCAGGAATTGATGAAGTATGCCGTGCCGCTGCATCGCAAGTACGGCATTCCCGGCCACGTCGCGTTTGTGTCGTCGCAAATTGGCATCCCGCGCAATGTGCCCGGCAGCAGCTACCACGGCATGATGATCCTGAACAGACAGGAGATCGATGAACTGGACAAGGAAGGCTGGGGCTTCTCGTGCCATTCGCTGACGCATTGCGGAGTGACCGACGAAAACGCGCAGGATGAAGTCGTCAAGGCGAAAAAAGTCCTCGAAGACGCGATTGAAAAGCCAATCACGATCTTTACCGTGCCCGGCAGCAACGAAGGCCACCCGCCTTCGCTCAAGGTCGCCGCGGACGCGGGCTACAAGGCCATCCTCACAATCTATGACCGCGTCAACGTTCACAACAGCGATCTCATGAGCCTTGGCCGCGTGCCGCTTCACACGCAATACCCTGGCCCGTTCTACTCGGAGTACGATCCGTACAAGCGCATTCATCAGGCTATCGAACTCGGCGGCTGGATTGTTGACTACTGTCACTGCCCCGTTCCCGACAAACCGATCCATCCTGCAAAAGATTGCACCTCACAGGAACTGGAGGAGCGCTTCAGGAAAGTTAAGGAAATCGGCGGAGACGATGTCTGGCTTGCGGACCCGAATGACGTGGTGGAGTTCTTGACCACACAGCAGAACGCGGCGCATCCCAAAGGTGGATACGGTTTGGATATTCGCGGGTTCGGGCCGCACGGCAAACTTAACTTTTAGGGTGAACGCTGTGTGATGCGCGCACGTGCCATCTCACCTTAATGCATCTATAGTTGGCGCGACGCAGGGATCGTCTGGGCCGCGGGAGGGCTAATTAATGGTTGGAAATTCGCTCGCAGTGCATATCGCACAGCAAATGCTCGGGCAAACCGGGCCGTTGCCCAATCCGTTCCCCCGCACGCTGGGTCCGAACGCGCAAAAATATCTGCAAGAGGTAATCGATTCCGGTTTGACCATCGACATGATGGGCCGGTTCGAACGCGCTTTTGCGGAAGCCTTGGGCGTGAAATACTGCATCGCCATGCCCGGCTGCACCCCGGCACTGCACGTACTCGCTCTCGCCTGCGATTTCAAACCCGGCGACGAAGTCATCGTCAGTCCCATCACCGACTACGGAACCGTGCAGGGCATGCTCGCGCAGAACATCATCCCGATCTTTCCGGATTCCGCGCCCGGCACTATCAATTTCTCCGCGGAAACCATCGCGCCTCACATCACCGAACGCACGCGCGCAATTCTCTGCGTGCACAAAACCGGCATCATTAATGACATGGATCCGATAAACGCGCTGGCCGCGAAGCATGGCGTCCTGGTGTTCGAAGACTGCTGCCAGGCGATTTTCGGCGAGTACAAGGGCCGGCTAGCGGGCACCCTCGGCACCGCGGGCTGTTTCTCGTTCGACGCGGAAAAAACCATGGGCGCCGATCAGGGTGGCTGCATGGTGACAAACGATCCAAAGATTCACGAACGCGCGCGTTTCATGGGCCACAACCGCGCCGGCGAAATGGTGCCGCACTTTGGCCGCGTCCACAGCGAGATTGGTTATGCCCTCCGCATGCCGCAATGCACCGCCGCGATTTGTCTCGCACAACTCGAAATCGTCCGCGAACAGGTCGCGCACCGCGACAAAATGGGACGGCTTCTCTACAAATTGCTGGCCGACATCCCGGGCATCACGCCGCTTCCCCTGCCCGACTATTTGAACGTGTTCTCCGCCTGGATGATCGGATTCAATATCGACCCCGAAGCGTTCTCCTGCAGCACGGAAGAGTTCGCCGCGCGCATTTCGGACGCGGGCATCTCCGGCGCGGGCATGGGTGAATATTACTTGATGCCGGCTTCGCTCACATGTCTCCACAAAAAAGTTCGGGATCGCGCTTTCCCCTACGCACAGCCACCTGCCTCGCGCAATTACACGTATACCGGAGAGTCCTGTCCAAACGCGCAACAGTTTCTCAAGACCTTCATTCGCTGGTCCACCTTCTGCGAAAAGTATCAACCCGAACATTGCGAACTCGCGGCGAATATCGTGCGAAAAACAGCGGATGAGAATCGACGATGATCGACCATGCGGGCGCAAGTACCGGGCAAGATTGGAATTTACATAACGGCTTTCTAAATCTTCACTCCCTCGAATTTAGAAAGTACGCGCTGAATGCGCGCTGCCCTGGAAGCAAGCGATCTCTATAACGCGAATCGCCCTGAAAGGACACCGCAGAGTTACCTGCTCGATGGGAAAGACTCAAAACCAAATTTAACTACGCTGTTCGCAAAGCTACAAGGAAAAACTGACATGGGCACTTCCGGGCGTCGCGCATTTCTAAAAATGGCGGGGGTAAGTGCTGCCGGCTTGGCCATCGGCGGCTATCAGGCCTCTGCAACGGGCCTTCCCGCAAATGAAACGATCAACATCGGCCTTATTGGCACCGGTGGGCGCTGCGGCCAATTGGTCGAACGATTGAAAGTCATTCCCGGCGTGAAACTCGCCGCCGTATGCGACATCTGGGACGACAATCTCGCGCGCGCCAAGGCATATGCGGACCCCGCCGCCCAGGCAACCCGGCACTATCAAGAAGTCCTCGCGAACAAGGACATCGACGCTGTCCTCATCGCCACGCCCGATCACCTGCACGTGCCTATCGCGATCGATGCCTGCGAAGCCGGCAAGGATGTCTACGTCGAAAAACCACTCACCCACAACATCGCCGAAGGCGACTCCATCATCCAAGCCAGGAATAGTTCCGCGCGCATCGTGCAGGTCGGCATGCAGCAACGCAGCATGCCTCATCTCGCCGAAGCGCGCGACATTCTCAAATCAGGCCAACTTGGCACGATTCGAAAAGTGCATCTGACCTGGAATCGAAACTCCGGCCCGACGCAGAAAGTCATCCCGAACATTCCCGAAAGCGCCGTGGATTGGAAAGCCTTTCTTGGTAACGCCAAAGATCAGCCCTATGATCCCTACAAAATGCGGAACTGGCGCTTCTTCTGGGATTTTGGCGGCGGCATCTTCACGGACCTCATGGTCCACTTCATCGACGTAACGCACTGGTTCCTCGACATGAAACATCCGGATCTCGCTACCAGCATCGGGAATTGGTTTAACAGAAAAGACCAATGGGAAACCCCCGACACCGTGCAAACGCTTCTGCAGTACAACGAACCGGAAACGCAGGTATATTACGAAGGCACCTTCTACAATGCGCGAAACGCGGCGATGATGGAGTTCATGGGTTCGGAGGCGACGCTCTATTGCGACCGCGGCCGCTACGAAGTTCACCCCGAATACGACAAGCCAATTCCCTACAGAGAAGTCGTTTACGGAAGCGGTGATCGCGGCCAGGACTTCTACGACAAACCCGACGGCGAAATGCTGCATCTCGGCAACTGGCTCGAATGCATCCGCTCGCGAAAGGAACCCAACGCACCCGTCGAGGCGGGCGTCGGCTCCTCAAACGCCGCCCATCTCGCAAACAAGGCCCTGCGCGAAAACGCCGTGGCCCGCTGGACATAATTGAAGAGCGCCCGGGCTCAGCGATTCTGCAATGACGCAGGGGATCGTGTCGTTCCGAAGCAACGCGAAAAATCTGCTACCTTCTACTGCGTGCAACGAACACATCGAGAATGAAAGCCGCCACTATCAGCCCGGTGGCATCCCCTCGTCGTCATACATTTGAATCGCGGCCAGCAACACCTCGATAGTCGCGCGTATACACCCCGCATCCATAATCTCCCACGAGTCCCTGCGGTTGTGGTAGTAATGCGCGGGATGTGGATCCATGCCGCCAAGCATTCCCGTGCGGAAGCCCGCCTGCGTAAACGCCGCGCCATCCGAGGATCCAAGGTGTATCGAACCAAACGGCAACTCTCGGCCTGTCGATTGCGCCGCGCGTCGCAGCAGTTCGCACACCGCGCCGTCATGCGCGACGGTGCCATTCATATCCCGATTGTAAATGGTTAAATGGGGCAGATCCCGAAACGTATCCAGCGCGATGACTATCGTCTCGACATCTTTCAACGCCGCGCGATGCCGCTTTGCCCAAACTTTCGCGCCGCGCAACCCCGCCTCTTCCGATCCCGTAATCACCGCCATGATCTCGGTGTTCTGAAGCTGCACGCCGTTTGCACGGAGCTGTTGCAGAATCCCCGTCGCGATGAACGTGCCGCTCAGGTTGTCGTTTGCGCCGCCCGCGACAACGTTTAGATTGTTAAACAAAATGCTTAGCACGCTACCCGGCACGAAAAGCCCCAGCAAGCAGCCAATCCCAACAACAAGCCAACGGCTGGATTCCGGGGCAATCCATACCGCCAACGTCGCGATTCCGCTGCCAAAAATCGTCACCACCAAACCCAACAGCGAATACAACACGATAAAAGGAAATTGTTTTGGCGCGAGATAATTAAAGCGCCACTCGTAGGCGGCATCCGGATGGCCATTCAGTATGATGCGCCGCTTGATTGGTCCGGCGGGTGACTGACGGCCCGCGACGTTGTAACTGGTCTTCTTTGGAAAAAAAGGATCGAGAAAAAGCCGATACCGCAGCAGTTGGTTGTACATCACGATCGCCGCAAGCGTCACCAGCGCGAATGCAATTGCCGGGTGCACCCAGTATCCAACAAACGCACCAAGCGCAAGCACGCCCCCCACCATCTGCATGCTGAAAAAGGCCTTCTGCGCTACCTGAAACGCCTCAAACGTGACGGGCCCATCGCAGCATTGTTCCAAATCGGCCTTCACCAGCTCCTGCGTCTGCCGCTCCGCGTCGCTGCCGGGCGGTCGTGGCCCGAACGACTCAATAACAAAACGCGCGCGTTCCATAACGTAGCGCGTGCATGCGTCAATCTGTTCACTGCCCAACATGCAGCCTAATCTCCAATTCCGGGAGGATTGTAATGGCCTTCACGGCCGTTTCACTTTCTTCAGGCCCTCAGCCCACCAGTCTCGCAATAGCCCAATCTCCGCGCTGCGCAGTGCATTCCCGCGATTCGCCGACTTCGGCTCAATGTCCACAACGTACATCGCATCTTTCATCGCGGGAAGTTCTTCCATCACGGTTCCACCGGGATTCACGGCCCTGCTCTGCCCGAGACTGACCGCCGCGCTTCCCGTCAATGGCCCGATGCCGTTGCTTTGCATCACCCAGATGCCGTTTTCCGCCGCGCGCGCCA